>DATEGL010000001.1:0-2488 GCA_035280145.1 Candidatus Dormiibacterota bacterium
CTGGGCCGCGTTCATGACCTCTCGGCTTCAGAAGCGAATCGGGCCCGTCTGGGCAAGCCTCGCCGTAGCGCCGTGCTTTGGGTTCGTCCACATCCCACTGTTCTTCATGGTCGGCGGCCTGACCACTACCGGCCGACTTCCGCTTTCGCAGTTCCCGCTCTACGCCGCTATCTTGCTGTTTGGGTATTCAGCCCCGTCCGCATTCTCGTCACGTGGCTCTTCAACTCGACCGGCGGAAGCGTGCCCATCGCCGCGCTGTTCCACGCCGCGATGGACACCGCAGCGTCGGCGGCGGTGCTGGCCACCTTCTATCCATGGTCGGACGGCAACATCCTTTACATCGGCTTTGCGGTCATCGCGGTGGTGCTCATCGTCGTCACGCGCGGCAGGCTCGGCTACCGTCGCGAAAGCCCCGCCGCGCCTGAACCCTCGAGTCCTCCTAGGCTGGCTTCGACCGTCGAGCTCTAGCTCACCAGAGTGCGCTTGACTGCTTGCACCACCCGATCGAGGGACGGCAGGTAATAGTCCTCTAGCACCGCCGCCGGGAACGGGACGTCGAACGCGCCGACGCGCACGACTGGAGCGTCCAGGTCGTAGAAGACCTCCTCCATCAGCGTGGCGGAGACCTCAGCGCCGAAACCCGCCGACAGCGGCGCCTCGTGGACGATCACGCATCGCCCCGTGTTGGCGACCTGCGTGCACAGCGTCTCTATGTCGAGCGGTACGAGCGTGCGCAGGTCGAGCACCGCGGCGGACATGCCCTCGCCCGCCAGTACGTCCGCAGCTCGGAGGCACAGCTCGACCGCCGCGCTCCACGCGACCAGGGTGATCTGGTCTCCCTCGCGCACGAGGGCCGCCTTGCCGAAGGGCAACGTGTAGGTGCCATCCGGCACCTCGGCGCGCCCTGCGCGATAGAGGCGTGCCGGCTCACAGAACAGCACGGGATCGGGATCGCGGATCGCTTCGATCAGGAGGCCCTTGGCGTCGTACGGATTGGACGGCATCACGATCTTGACGCCCGGCATCTGCACAAACTGAGCCTCCACCGCGTCGGCGTGGAACTCGGGGCTGCGGATGCCGCCACCGAAGGGAGCGCGAATCGTGACCTGGCAGTGGTAGCGGCCGCGTGAGCGTTGGCGGTACTTGCCGAGCTGGGGGCCGATCTGGTGGAACGCCTGCGCCGTAAAGCCGAGGAACTGGATTTCCGCGACCGGCACCATGCCGGCCAGGGCAAGGCCAAGAGCCGCACCGACGATGCTCGCCTCGGCGAGCGGCGTGTCGACCACGCGCTCAGAACCAAAGCGATCGCGTAGCCCGCTCGTCGTCCGGAACACGCCGCCGAGCTTGCCGACGTCGAGCCCGAGCACCATGACTCTCGGATCGGCCTCCATTTCCTCGGCGAGGGCGCTGTTGATCGCCTCGACCATATTGCGCTGTGGCACGTCAGTCCGGCCTTCCGTCGATGAGCTCAGCGCGCTGGCGGACCATGCGCGGTGTCGGCTGCTCATAAACGTTCGCGAACACGTCGTCCGGCCGCGGCGCGGGCGCTTCGGCCGCCAGCTTCAATGCTCGATCGTTTTCCTCGCGGATCTCCTCCGTCCACTCGGCCAGTTTCTTTGCGTCCCACAGGCCAAGCGTTGCCAGGTACTTCTGCACCCGCTCGATCGGGTCCCGCGCTTTCGCCTCCTCGTACTCTTTGGGATCCCGATAGCGCGACGGGTCGTCGGACGTGTTGTGGAAGCTCATGCGGTACGTGGTCGCCTCGACCAGGCTGGGACCGTCGCCACGACGCGCTTTCTCGACCGCCGAGCGGGTGGCGCCATAGACGGCCATCACGTCGTTGCCGTCGACCTCGACGCCCTCGAAACCGTAACCGGCAGCGCGCAGGGCGAAGCTCCTGGTCGCCGACTGGATTCGTCGCGAAGCCGAGATCGCCCACTGGTTGTTCGACAGGAAGAACACGATGGGCGCCCTCGTCACGCCGGCCAGGTTCAGGCCTTCGTGAAAATCGCCTTCTGACGAGCCTCCATCGCCGACGTAAGTCAGGACGACGGCATTCTCGCCCCGCAGCCGCAGGCCCCACGCGAGCCCGGTCGCCTGCGGAAGTTGCGCTGCGATCGCGATCTGGTTCGGCAGCACCCTCACCCGCTCAGGGATTCGAGCCGACGCAATCTTGCTCATGTACTGCGCGCTGATGACCTCAAGCGGCAGGCCGTGATGCACGGTCGCCATCAGCTCGCGGTATTGCGGGACCATCCAGTCCCGGTCTGGATCGACAGCCATCGCCGAGCCGACGATGCTTGCCTCCTGGCCAGTCCCCGGTGAGAACACTCCAAACTGCCCCTGCCTCTGCAGCGCAATCACCTTGTGGTCGTACAGGCGCGACTTCATCATCCAGCGCAGCGCCTCGAGCAGGAACTCCACGTCCATGGTTGGCCGCACATCCTTGGCGAGCGTCCCGTCGGGCTGCAGCACCGAGCGCGGCGTG
>DATEGL010000002.1:0-2330 GCA_035280145.1 Candidatus Dormiibacterota bacterium
GTACGCGGAGAACCCGCCGAAGAAGTACGAGGACATCTACCCGTTCGATTTCGAGTCCGACGCATGGCAAGAGCTCTGGGAAGAGCTGCTGTCGATCTTCCTCTACTGGGCCGAGCAGGGCGTCCGCGTCTTCCGCGTCGACAACCCACACACCAAGCCGTTCGCCTTCTGGGAATGGCTGATCGCGGAGCTCAAGCGCAGGTATCCCGACGCAATCCTGCTGGCGGAGGCGTTCACGCGACCCAAGGTCATGTACCGGTTGGCCAAGCTCGGCTTTACGCAGTCGTACACCTACTTCGCATGGCGCAACACCGCGTGGGAGCTGTACCAGTACTTCACCGAGCTGGCCCAAGCACCCATCCGCGAGTTCTTCCGCCCGAACCTGTGGACCAACACGCCCGACATCCTCACCGAGTACCTGCAGGCAGGAGGCCGGGCCGCGTTCCAGGCGCGCCTGATCCTGGCCGCCACGCTAGGCGCGAGCTACGGCGTGTACGGCCCGGCGTTCGAGCTGATGGAGAGCCGGCCGCGCGAGCAAGGGTCCGAGGAGTACCTGGACTCGGAGAAGTACCAGGTCCGCACGTGGGATCGGGACCGGCCCGACAGCCTGCGCGAGCTGCTGGCGATCATCAACGGGATCCGGCGTGAGAATCCTGCCCTCCAGACCGATCGCGGCCTTCGTTTTCACCCGACGGAGAACGACCAGCTCCTCGCTTATTCCAAGAGCACCCGGGACAACTCCAACGTCGTGCTCGCGGTCGTCAGCATCGACCCGCACCACGTGCAGCGCGGAACCGTGACGCTACCGCTCGACGAGCTCGGCATCGAAACGGACCGTCCGTTCCAGGCGCACGAGCTGATCAGCGGCGCCCGCTACATGTGGAGCGGCGCCCGCAACTACGTCGAGATCAACCCCCACTCTGTGCCGGCGCAGGTCTTTCGCTTCCGCCGCCGCGTGCGCAGCGAGCACGACTTCGAGTACTTCCTGTGATCACGACCACGCCGAGACGAAGCCGCGTCGTGGTCCAGCTCGAGGACGACCCGCTCTGGTACAAGGACGCGCTCGTATACGAGGTGCACGTTCGGGCCTTCATGGACAGCGACGCCGATGGCAGCGGCGACTTCAGGGGACTGGTCGAGAAGCTGCCTTACCTGCAGGACCTGGGCATCAATGCGCTGTGGTTGCTGCCTTTCTACCCCTCACCTTTGCGCGACGACGGCTACGACATCGCCGACTACAACGACGTCAATCCGATGTACGGCACCCTCGGCGATGCCTCCCAGCTGGTGCGCGAGGCTCACCGCAGGGGGATTCGGGTCATCAGTGAGCTGGTGTGCAACCACACATCCGACCAGCACCCCTGGTTCCAGCGCGCCCGGCGCGCCAAGCCGGGTAGCGCCGCCCGCGACTTCTACGTCTGGAGCGAGACGAACCAGCGCTACCAGGACGCCCGCATCATCTTCAAGGACTTCGAGGTCTCCAACTGGACCTGGGATCACACCGCCAACGCCTACTACTGGCACCGTTTCTACTCCCACCAGCCGGACCTGAACTTCGACAATCCCCGGGTCCACGAGGCGATCTTCAAGGTCCTCGACTTCTGGATGGACATCGGGATCGACGGCGTGCGCCTCGACGCCGTGCCCTACCTGTACGAACGCGAAGGCACCAACGGCGAGAACTTGCCGGAAACTCATCAGTTCCTGAAGGAGCTGCGGTCACACGTCGACGCCCACTACCGCAACCGCATGCTGCTGGCGGAGGCGAACCAGTGGCCGGAAGACGCGGTCAAGTACTTCGGGCAGGGCGACGAATGCCACATGGAGTTCCACTTCCCGCTGATGCCACGACTCTTCATGTCGATCAGGATGGAGGACCGCTTCCCGATCGTCGACATCCTGGCCCAGACCCCGCCGATCCCCGACAACGCGCAGTGGGCGCTATTCCTCCGCAACCACGACGAGCTCACCCTCGAGATGGTCACCGATGAAGAGCGCGACTACATGTACCGCGCCTACACGCAGGACCGCCTTGCGCGTTTGAACCTTGGCATCCGCCGCCGCCTCGCGCCGCTGCTTGGTAACGACCGGCGCCGCATCGAGCTGATGAACGGCCTGCTCTTCTCGCTGCCCGGAACGCCGGTTCTCTATTACGGCGACGAGATCGGGATGGGCGACAACATCTTCCTCGGCGACCGCAACGGCGTGCGCACGCCTATGCAGTGGAGCGCCGACCGCAACGCCGGGTTTTCACGCGCCAACCGGCAGCGCCTGTACCTGCCGGTGATCACGGACCCCGAGTACCACTACGAGACCGTCAACGTCGAGGC
>DATEGL010000003.1:0-4936 GCA_035280145.1 Candidatus Dormiibacterota bacterium
GTTTGGGACCAGGAGACCGCGAGTTCAAATCTCGCCCGCCCGACCAGCGCATTTGTATCGCTAACTATTCGCGACCGTCTCGATCGTGGCGTGGCTTCTTTTCCACGCCGATGCCGGTCAGGAAGCCCATTCGCGCCCGTACATAGACGTTGGCGAGGTCGAGAAAGCGTTCGCGCAGACGCAACTGCCTGAGCTCTAAACGTGGGCGATCTTCCCCTGCCATTAATTCGTCGCCTTAAGACTTGAGCCTACGACCCGGCCTATGAACCGGTCAACCGTCCATAAAACTCCGCCTTCGCCAGCCGGAACTGCGAGTTTCAGGCGCCGAATGATTTCGACCAGCTAAGCTCGGGCGGCAGTGAGCCCCATCGGCGACGTCGGCAAGCGAGTCCCAATCCCCTCGTCGGCGCTTCGGCCGGACCCGCTTAACGAGCTCAGCAAGTGGGGCGGCACACCCCTCGTGCGCGGGAAGCGCGTCCTCGACCTCGGGTGCGGTGACGGCCGCTTCGCGCTGGGCGTCGCGCGGTTCGCCGCAGCCGTGGAAGGTATCGATCCAGATCCTGAGGCGATCGCTGCCGCAAGACAGAACAGGCGCAAATCCGGCATTCGAAACGTCCGTTTTGCAGTCGGTGCGGCCCAAGAACTCTCATACCCGAACGAGTCATTCGACGTAGTGATCCTTTCCTGGACTCTTTGATGCATCACACGACAGGGCATGGTTCATGCCCTCCGCGAGGCCCACAGAGTCCTCAAGCCTGGAGGCTTGCTGGTCGACGCGCGGCCTGACTCGCGAGTCCTCGCCCATGCGGAACACGAGAACGCGCACGGGTTCTCGCGTTTCGGCACGGTTAGAACTAACACCACCGAGCTGGCGAATGATCGAGCCTCGGACCACGCCATCGCACTGGTGGTCAGCGGTGGATTGTTCACGCGTAGGCGTCGCGGCCGTTTCTGGCACCGAGTGCCGTTCGCCAGCCTGGCAGAGCTTCGCCACTATCTGAGTGAGCACATTCGTTTCGTGCACCGCGCGAACTGGATCGTCGATGAGGCAACACGCCGGCGGTACGCGAACGAACCGTTCGCTATCCGCCGCGCGGTGCGCTATGACGTTTTTTCCCGCCGCGCCACTGACAAGCCGCGGCGCCCGAAAGCTGTCGGCGAGTAAGTTAGGCCCGTGATCGAGACCCGGGTCCACGGCACCGTGGAAGCCGGTTTCGAGCCTGTGAAGGTTGCGTTTGAGGCCAACTTCGAGCACCACGGCGAGGTAGGCGCCGCGTGTTGCGCGTACGTCGCCGGGCGGAGGGTGGTCGACCTCTGGGGTGGCACGTACGCCGCCGACACGCTGCAGATGGTCATGTCTTCGACCAAGGGCGTGGTGGCCGTCGCCGCGCACATCCTGGCCCAGGAGGGCCGGCTCGATCTCGATGCGCCCGTCGTTCAGTACTGGCCGGAGTTCGGCGCCGAGGGCAAGCGAGACATACCGGTCCGCTGGCTGTTCAGCCACCGGGCGGGCCTGCCGGTGATCGATCGGCCGCTGACGTTCGAGGAGTCACTTGCCTGGGATCCAGTCGTAGACGCGCTGGCGGCCCAGCGTCCGGTCTGGGAGCCAGGGTCGGCGCACGGCTATCACACCACCACCTACGGCTGGCTTGCAGGCGAGGTCATCCGGCGGGCGGCCGGCGTGTCAGTCGGTGCTGTGGTGCAGGAGCGCATCGCCAAGCCGCTGGGACTGGAGCTCTGGATCGGGCTACCCGAGGCGATGGAGCCGGGTGTGCAGGATCTGATTCCTGCACCTCCACGCGCACCTGGCGAGACGCCCGACATTTTCACGGCGCGAGCAATGGACCCCACGACGCTTTTCTATCGGTCCCTCACCAATCCACCGACAACTCCATCTGCGTACAACTCGCGCGCTTATCACGCCGCCGAGATGCCCGCGACGAGCGGCATTACCAACGCGCGATCGCTGGCTCGGATGTACGCCGCCTGTATCGGCGAGGTCGATGGGGTGCGGCTGCTGAATCGCGACACGCTTGACGCGGCAACCCGCACTGAATCGGCGGGCGAGGACCGGGTGCTCGGTTACGAGACGCGCTACGGGACCGGTTTCCAGCTTGCGTTCCCCTTCCGGCCGATGGCCGGCGAGGGTTCGTTCGGCCACTACGGCATGGGCGGCTCGGTCGGGTTCGCGAACCCGGCCAAAGGCATGGCTTTTGCCTACGTGATGAACCAGATGAAGCCAGGTGGCGGCGTCGATCCTCGGACAAGGGGCCTGGTCGAAGCCCTCGTCGCCTGCCTGTAGACTCGCTGCGTAACGGGAATGAGCACTGCTGATCTCGTCTTCGGAGTGTGCTTGCTCATCGGTGGCGGGCTGCTGCTGCTGACGCTGATCTTCGACGACCTCCTGGGGGGTCTTCTCAACGTCATCCACCTTGGTTTCGACCTCGGTGGCGTCTCGCCGACTCCCGTGCTGCTCGGTTTCGTGGCCATGTTCGGGATTGGCGGCTTGATCGGGCTGCACAGCTTCAACGCCGGGGTTGGCGGGGCAACGCTGATCGGTGTCGTGGCCGGCCTGATCGGCGCCGGAGTCGTCTTCGGCGCCTTCAGAACCCTGCGTCAGGCGGAGTCCACCGAGTCGTTCAGCCTCCAGGACATGGTCGGTTCCACCGGCCGGGTCTCCGTCGCCATTCCCGCCAATCGCTTCGGCACGGTGCTCATCAGCTTTGCCGGCGCGCCGCACAACATGACCGCCACCGCCGACACTGAGATCGCCGCGGGCCGCGAGGTCAAGGTTGTGGGGGTCGCGGGCACCAACCTCGTCGTCGCGCCCACTTCAACCGTTAGCACTGAAGGAGCTCGGTCCGATGCCTGAATTCTTGACGTCAACACCGTTCCTCGTAGTCGCGGGCGCGGTCATCCTGATCCTGCTCATCGCTTTCGTGGCGGGCCGCTATCACGTTGCGGGCGCCAACGAAGCCCTGATCGTTGCCGGATCGCGCGGCGCGAAGGTACGCGACGAGCGCGGCCAGACTGTGTCGGCTCGAGGCGACAAAGGCGTCAAGGTAGTCGTCGGGGGAGGCACGTTCGTCCTGCCCCTGGTCAACCGAGTGGGCAAGCTCAAGCTGACGGCGCGGCAGATCGCCGTGCAGCTAACCGACGCAGTCACGAGCCAGGGCATCAAGGTCCAGGTTCAGGGCGTTGCCACATTCAAGATCGGTCGCGACGTCGAGTCTCTGCGCAACGCCGCCGAGCGATTCCTCGACGCGAAGCCGGAGCAGGTCGACTCGATCGTCAAGAACGTGCTCGAAGGATCCCTCCGCTCCATCGTCGGCACACTGACCATCGAGGAGCTGATCCGCGACCGCCAGAAGCTGCTCCAGCAGGTCCAGGACGCGGCGAAGGGCGACCTCGCGACCAGCGGTCTACAGATCGACGCCTTCACCATCCAGAGCTTCTCCGACGAGTCGCAGTACATCGAGCTTCTCGGCCAGCAGAGCGTCGCCACCGTCTCCCGGGACGCCCGAATGGCGAAAGCGGCGACGGACCAGGATGCGGCCGTCCGAGAGGCCGAGGCGCAGCAGGTGAAGATCAACGCGGCTCGGGACGTCTCGCTGCGCGAGGCCGAAACGCGGACGCAGGTCGCGGCGGCGCAGGCGCGGGCCGACCAGTCGGGGCCCCTGGCGCAAGCCGAGGCGCAGCAGGAGGTGGTGCGCAAGCAGACCGAGCTCGCCCAGCTGCAAGCGGACCGCAAGGAGAAGGAGCTCCTTTCCACGACCGTCAAGCCGGCGGCGGCCGATGCGCAGGCAGTGATCGCGCGCGCCGAAGGCGAGAAGCGCGCACGGATCGCTTCCGCCGAGGCAGACGCCGAAACGACTCGGCTGGAAGGTGGGGCAGAGGCTCAGATCGTGCTGACCAAGGGTGAGGCCGAGGCGAAGGCCCTGGCGATGCGGGCGGACGCCTACAAGCAGTTCAACGAGGCGGCCATCATCCAGACGGTTCTCGCCGCGTTGCCAGCCATCGTCAAGGCGGCGGCGGAGCCAATGGGCCACATCAACTCAATGACGGTGATGAGCGCCGACGGTGCGTCAGATGTCGTCCGTAACGCCACGAGGGCGATGATCGAGTCGACGACAGCCATCAAAGGTCTGACAGGGCTTGACGTGCCCAACCTGATCGCAGGCGCGCTTGGACGCGGATTCACCCCGAAGTCTCCGCAAGGCGACGGCGATCAGGAATCGGCCACGGACCAGATCAGCAAGATCGCGGGTGAAGGACTGGCGACCATGAAGGCTCAGACCGCCGAACGCGCCGCTGCCGCGAAGGCGGCCGCCGACGAGGCCGCGGCAAAGGCGGAAGCCGAGGCCGAGAAAGTCAAGGAAGCCCTCGCCGCCGCCGCGGCGGTCGTGGAGACCAAGGCGCAGACTGCACCGGCCAAGGTCACGCCGACCACTTCCAACGTGAAGCAGTGGGGGAAGTGGATGGCGGACCAGCTGCGCCGGATCCCGGACATCCAGGTGTACGACGCCCTGAAGCTCAGCGACCTCGAGGCGCGAGGACCCGGTGCCGCCAGGAGTCTCTGGGCGACGGCCAAGGAAGCGCTCCACCAGGACTACGCGAACAAGACCATCGAGCAACTGCTCGCCGAGTTCCAAAGTCTCCAGAAGTAAGGGTTCAGACGCCTTGCTTGAGAGCACGGGGGAGGCAGGCCTCCCCCGTGGAGCCCCCACCGGTTGCAGACGTTGCCTGGAGGCGATTGGTAGAAACGCTGGGGACGGCCGGAATGAATCCAGCCTGCCTTCAAAGCGGAAAGCCCGCTCGCGCAGGCTTTCCAAGGCTGGGGTGGGGGCGTGAATTCTGACTAGTGTGCTCTAACGGCAGACCATATGGTAGCACGGTGCTCGACAATCCACAACATATAGACACCTGGGGATAACTA
>DATEGL010000004.1:0-11975 GCA_035280145.1 Candidatus Dormiibacterota bacterium
CACACCATGAGCCTTCTCGACGACGTTGCCGTGGTGGGCAGTCTTGGAGCCCTCCTCCTCGCCGGAGCTGTTGTTGCCTTCAACCGCCAGGAGTAAGGCGGCGGAAATGACTCAGAAGTGGTAGGGCCCGAACCGTCCCCACACAACGACCGCCGCCAGCAATCCAAGGACTGCGTTCAGTCCGATGTTCGGGTATTCGTGGCGCGGTAGGTGAAAGACTGCGGCCCCGATCATCAGCACCACCAGTCCCAGCGCGGCGAGCGGAGCGAGCCAGGCCACCGGATGAATGAGCGGGGCGACGATCACCGCGACCCCGGCGAGACCCTCGGCAACGCCGGCGAACACCCGGAGCCCGGAAGGCATCTCGAGCACATACTTCATGCCCCGCTGGAGTCGAGTGGGATTGGGCCTTAGGATTGTGAACGAGTGGAACAGGAAGAAGGCGCCCAATAGCACCTGCAAAACCCAGAGAGCCACGTTCATTGTTCAAACCCCCATCAGTTGGATAATCCACTCATTATCACAGCAATCGATCCGACACCCGCACTGTAGACTCGAATCGTGACCGAGGGTCTCATTCCCGGGGTGCGATATGCCTCGCGGGCTCAAGAGCTGTGGGCATTCGTCATCGCCTCGGCCGCACAGTGGCAGGCGCGCGCCGAAGCAGCTGCAGCCGCGGCCGGTCTATCCCCGGTAGCGGCATGGGCGCTTGTTCAACTCGATCCGACGCAGCCGCTCCCCCAGAAGGAGCTGGCTGCACGTCTTCACTGCAACCCTTCCTCAGTGGTTGACACCACGGACCGGTTGGAACAGGCCAGGTTGGTGGTCCGCAGCCCGAGTCCAGAGGACCGCCGGGTGAAGGTGCTGGTGGTCACACGGAAAGGCGCGCGGGTCAGGCAGCTACTGATCACCCAGATGCTGGAACCCCCGGAGTCCTTCGCCCGCCTCCCGGCCGCGGATCAAACTCGGCTTCGCGACCTGATGCACGCTGCCGTAACCGGGGTGGCGGCCAAATCTGCTCCACTGGCGACCGCAGGCCGGTCGCGACGCGCCGTCAGGCATTCCAAACGTCGGGCGCGCTCTACTCGCGAGATCTGACGTCTGAAACTGATCAGGAATCGAGAAGCCAAGCTGCCCGGCGCGTCCCTAGCATGAAGCCCGTCCAATGGGACCTTTACGCACTGGAGGAACTGTCATGAGCGTCAAGAAGAAGCCGGCACGAGGCACCAGCGCCAGGGTGTCCAACTTACTCTCGGACGAAGAACGAGCCGCCATGAGGGAGACCCTCAAAGAGCGAAAGCGCGCGCTGTTGGGTGATGCGGACGGCGAAAGCGACGTTCTCGCGAAGATCGCCGAGATGCCGGAACCGGACCGCAGCGTGGCCAAGCGGCTCCATGCCGTCATCAAAGCCAGCGCCCCGACCCTCACACCGAAAACCTGGTACGGGATGCCAGCGTATGCCAGGGACGACAAGGTCGTCTGCTTCTTCCAGAGCGGGCAGAAGTTCAAGACGAGATACGCAACTCTCGGTTTCCAACAGGCTGCAAACCTCGACGACGGTGACTTCTGGCCGACCTCCTTTGCCTTACAGAAGCTCACCGCCGCCGTCGAGGACAAGATCGCCAAGCTCGTCAAGAGAGCGGCGAGCTGACGAGGGAGCGCCCTTCTAGGCTTCGACAGATTCCGCGACCGGCTCTATTTTCACGCCTCGCCAGAACGCGACCCGGCCCTTGATGCGTTCAGCGGCCCGGCTTGGATCCGGGTAGTACCAGGCCGCGTCTCGGTTGACCTTGTCATTGACGACGACGTCGTAGTAGCTGGCCAGGCCCTTCCAGTGACAGGTCGTGTGACTCTCGCTGGGTCGAAGGAATTCCTGTCGCACGTCGCCGGGCGAAAAGTAATGGTTGCCTTCGACGACGATGGTGGCGTCGCTCTGCGCGAGAACGGTTCCATTCCAGGATGCTCTGTAGGTCATGACTTGAACTTACTGACGGCAGAGTCGGCAAATCGTGACGCGGGTCACATCTCGAGTCACGTCACGGCCCGACCTTCTCAGGCATCGGCGACGTGGACCAGCTTCCGAAGTCGGTCGGGATCTGGCACCAGGATCCGCCTGCCGCGCAGCCCCACAATGCCTGCTTCGGACCACGCCGAAAGAGTCCTCGACACCGACTCTCGAGTCGTGATGCAGATCTTGGCGATGTCATCCCGCGTCATCGCAGGTAGAAGCACACCATCCGGCGACGGCTGGCCTGATCCCACCAGCTCGACCATCAGTCGCGCCACCCTGCTGTCAACGGGCTCGTGGGCCAGGCTTTCGATGGTCCGCTCGAGGCGGAAGATCTGCCTGGCCATCGCCATCATGACCTTGGCCATCAGCAGCGGGTGACGGGCCAGGATGCCCATGAAATCCTGTGCCCCCGCCTCACAAACGTATGAGTCCTCGATCGCCTGGGCGTTGAGGTCCTCGCTGCTGCTGCCGAACAGGGCAGACAGGCCGAAGAGGTGGCCGGGCCCGAGCACATCCGTGGTCACCTCCTCGCCGTCCGGGGACAGGTGATAGAGACGAACCCTGCCCGCTTTGAGAAGGTAGACGCTGTCAGGGGCGCCTTCGAAAACCGTCTGATGGGCCTGGCAGTGCCGCATCCGCAGCTCCTTCGAGATCTGCTCGACCTCGACCTCGCTCATCTGTTCGAAGAGGTTGAGCCGGCGCATGAAGCCGACCTTGTCGGCCATGCCGATTAGGGTAGTCGCGTCCATTCCATGACCAGAGTCGGCGATCCGTGTTGGGCCAACCGTGATGCGTGTCACGGAAGGTTGGTTTCCCACGTCGTTTCCTCTTAAGCATCACAGCGCCCGTTTTGGGCGGGAAGGAGATGCGAGATGTCGCAACAATCAAGCACCAGGACGGTGCTGAATTGGGTTTTGCCCGGCCTGATTGCCGGGCTCGTTTTCGCCATGTTGGCGATGGTGGTGGGGCTATTCACCAGCACGCTTTGGGCAGCACCACAGGGCATCGCTCAGTCGATCGGCATCGGCTCGCCGGGCCACAGCTTCCAGCTCGTGCCGTTCGTCGCCGGCCTGATGGGTCACATGATGAATTCAATCGTGCTGGGCGCCATCTTCATCGTCATCGCCCGCGCCATTCGGCTCAACGGCCCTCTGGCGGTCGCGGGCGGCATGGTCTACGGCGTGATCGTCTACATCGGGATGTACTCGATCGTGCTGCGAGGTCTGCTCAGCTCGACCAGCGGCTCATTTCTGTCTGCGAACCCCGAATGGTCCTGGATCGCCGCACACCTCATGTTCGGAGTCGTCCTCGGTGCGCTAGCCGCCTATGGCCCGCTGCGCACGCTTTTCGCGCAGGCTGCACGGCCTACCCCAGCCGTGTAGTCATTCCCTGTCGGCGGGGCCGGTACGCGCTCAAAACCGGCCCCGCCCCCCTCTATGTGCTCGTCGCCGAGCGAAGCGCAATCGCGATCTGCGTCGCGGCGGACACGTAGCGGAGCGCGATTGGTCGCGGATAGTCGATGGCTCGCCCGCTCACGAAGTAGGCACCCGCAATCGCGGCCGTGGATACGGCGAAGATCGCGAGAGGAGCCCAGCGCAACCAGCGATTGCGCTCGCGGCGAAGCGCATACCAGCTCCAGAAGACTCCATCCGCGATCGGATCTGCGAACGCACCGAATGCGGTCTCGCCTGCTCGCCGGGCCAGCCGGCCGTCAGTGAAGTCCGAGGCCAGGGCAGCGACCGCAGTCCACGGCGAGGGGCGCGCGAACGAGGGCAGCAGCCCGCGGAGCACCGTCAGCCGGTTCGGCCAGCCCATCGTCCGGCTTTCGCCCAGCAACCCGAGATGCGTGATGGTCAAGAGCCACGAAACCAGCGTCCATCTGCGACCGCCAAACCTCCAGGCGAGGAGGTGATAGGCGGTGAGCTCGGCCGCCGCCACCGGACGCGCCCGGGCCTGATCGACGCTGCGGACCATGCTGCGGCCGAAGAAGAGAACCCACGCCCCTGGGCGAAAGCGGCGAGCAGACAGGTCGCCCAGGAGATCGTCGACGAACTTGCGACTTTCGTCGCTGCGGGCAATCTGCGGCCGCACGGCCGCCACCATAGCCCCGTCGAGCACGCCTGACGTGACGGAGGTCACGTTTGAGGATCCCGTTTTGCGGATGATGGCTGCGTGGGCGCCGTGGTCAGTGCCGACCGCTACGACCTCGTCGTCATCGGTGGCGGATCCGCCGGACTGACCGCCGCCGCCTTCGCGGCGCAGGTCGGCGCCAGCGTCCTGATCGCCACCGAGCGGCTGGGAGGTGACTGCACCTGGACGGGATGCATTCCGTCGAAGGCTCTGATCCGGGTAGCTCGCCAGGCTCACGACGGTCGCTCTGTCGACTTCGCGACGGTGATGGCCGAGGTCCACGCCGCCATCGAACGCGTCTATTCCTACGAGACCGCCGATGCACTGGAGAAGCTCGGGATCGAGGTCTCCACCGGACCGGTCAGATTCCTGGACGGTGAGTCGGTTCAAGCGGGCAATCGCAGAGTCCGCGCCGACCATTTCATCGTGTGCACCGGCGCTGCCCCTTTCGTGCCGCCAATACCCGGCCTCGAGGGAACGAGGCATCTCACATATGAGACAGTCTTCGACCTCGACCTTCTGCCGGAAAGCCTGATCGTCGTCGGAGCGGGCGCCACCGGCGTCGAGCTCGGCCAGGCCTTCGCCAGGCTCGGCTCGAGGGTCACGTTGATCGATCAAGCCTCGTCCGTGCTGCCGGACGCCGACCCCGAAGCGTGCGCTCTGATTCAGCACCGCCTGGTTGTCGACGGGATCGACGTTCAGCTGTCGGCGGAGGTCAATCGTGTCGCGTCTGAGGCCGGTCGAGTTCTTGTGGCCGCAGGCTCGCTCGAGCTTCAGGCGGAGGCTCTGCTCCTGGCCACCGGACGCAAGCCGCGCACCGTGGGCCTGGAGCTCGATCGAGCCGGCATCGATATCCGCGACGCCGCAATCACAGTGGACATGCACCTGCGGACGAGCAATCCGCGCGTTTTCGCGGCGGGCGACGTGACCGGCGGTTTCCAGTTCACGCATTACGCCGGCTGGCAGGGATACGTGGCGGCTCGCAATGCTTTGCTGCCCGGTGGGCAGGACGGCATCAAGGCCAACATCCCGTGGGCGGTGTTCACCGATCCCGAAGTCGCGCAAGCCGGGCTGAGCGAGGCGGGGGCCCGCAGCCAGTTCGACGACGTTCTGATTCACCGTCTGCAGCTCGAACGCGTCGATCGGGCACAGACGGAGGACGAGCGGGATGGCTTTCTCAAGCTGGTGACGCGTGCGGGCGGGAAGGTCTTGGGAGCTGTAGTGGTCTCGAGAGCGGCGGGGGAGACCATCAACGAGCTTGCGCTCGCGATCGAGCGCGGGCTCAGTGTGTCAGACCTTGCTTCAACGATCCACGCTTATCCCACTTTCGGTTTCGGAGTCCAGCAGCTTGCGGCTCAGGCAACTTTTGAAGCTGCCGCGAGCGGAATCCGTGGCAAGGCGCTTCGAGCGCTGCGCCGCCTGAGCTGATCAGCGGGAATAGCCCGCGGCTTCGTGTGTTGCGCTGCGATGGCGTCAAAACGAAAACCAAGGCGGCCGGTGAGGCGCACGTTCACGTGGCAGTCACTGGCCTGGATCGGCGGCGGTCTCGCGGTGCTCGTGGCCGCTGTGACGCTGGTGGTCGCCAACACAGTCAACCACCCGTCGCTACCGACGACTGCGCCGAGCGTCGGTGATGCTCCTCTTCTGCGGGGCAAGCCGCCACCCGACTTCACCGCAACAGCTTTCGACGGCACTCAGCTCACCCTGTCCAGCTTCAAGGGACGTCCTGTGCTTCTGAATTTCTTCGCCTCCTGGTGCACGCAGTGCGAGCGGGAGCTTCCCTTCATGGAACAGTCGTTTCAGCGCCATCAAGCCGGCGGCTTCCTGATCGTTGGTGTCAACAGCCTCGAGACCGGTGACGGGGTGAGCTTCTATCGCCGCTTTGGGCTGACCTTCCCGGCCGTTCACGATCCCGGCAACCCGGGCCCGATCGCTCGCGCTTTCGGCGTGACGTCAAGCCTGCCTGTCTCGGTGTTCATCGACAAGGGCGGTCGCGTCGACCTGATCCAGCTGGGCGCGCTCACACCTGACCTGCTCGAGCGGGAGGTCCAGGCTCTCAGCCAGTGACCCTGGACAGCATCACGGTGCCCCTTGCCTTTGCCGCGGGGACGGTGTCTGTCCTGTCGCCGTGCGTTCTCCCCCTGGTCCCGGTCTACGTGGCCTATCTGGCTCGATCATCTGGGGCTGCCCAGGTGGCCAATGCGTTCGCGTTTGTCGTTGGGGTGAGTGTGGTGTTCATCACACTCTTCTATGCGCTTCGGACTGTCCTGCAGCCGGTCCGGTTCGTGGTCGTTCCCATCGCGGGCGTTCTGGTCATCGTTTTCGCTCTGCACGTCGCCGGCGTGCTCCGACTTCCAGTCCTCGACCGTGAGTACCGCTTGTTCAAATCAGCCCCAACGGTCACCGGTCCAATGGGTGGTTTCTTGCTGGGGATTGCTTTCGCCGCAGGCTGGACGCCATGCATCGGGCCGGTGCTAGGAGTCGTCCTGACATCGAGCGCCACCGTCGGCACGACCGCCCAGGGCCTGCTGATGATCGCGGCGTACTGCGCCGGCCTTGGCCTGCCGTTCCTTGTGCTCGGGCTTGGCGTGGGCAAGGCGTCCGGGCTGGCCAGGCGAGTCACGCGGTGGCGCCGTCCTCTCGACATCGCCTCTGCCTCGGTGCTCGCCGTCATGGGCGTGCTGCTGCTGACCAACAGCCTGACTGTCATCACGGAATTCGCGAGCAGGGTCGTTCCAAATGTGGATCCGTTCGGTCTTTAGCGCCGTCCGATCACCATCGCGGGCGCAGTGGCTCGTCAGCGTGTTGATCGCGGTGATCGTCGGTGGGATCGCTCTTTACGTCACCCGACCGCCGGCGTCGAGCCCCTCGGCGTCAAGCGCGACTGGGATTGACACGCCGGGGGCACCAGATCCAATTCAAAGCTCGGAGGTCCACACGATTCTCGTGCCGGACGCGATACCGGCTGTTGATCATCCGAAGTTTGTCGCCGCGAATCGAGCCGGCTTGCGCGACAACATGCCCGTCATCGGCGTCGAGCTGCACGGCGAGGCCCACGCGTACCCCATCCCTTTCATGAGCCAGGTCGAGATCGTCAACGATCGCCTCGGAGGAACCAACATCGCCGCGACCTGGTGACCCCTCTGCTACACGGGCATCGTGTATGCCCGAGACGTAAATGGAAAGACACTCACCTTCGGTGTCTCGGGCAAGCTCATCCGCAACTCGCTCGTCATGTTCGACCGTGAGACTGGCACGCTGTGGAGCCACCTCACAGGGGAGGCGCTCCAGGGCCCACTGCTCGGGCAACACCTCCAGCAGATCCTGTCGGAGCAGACAAGCTGGGGCCGGTGGCGAGCCGAGCACCCAAACACCCTGATGCTCGCCGTCGACTCAAGCCAGGTCGCGTTCGATCCTTACCAGAACTACTACGGTGCGCCTGACGCCGGCGTCGTCGGGCGGAAGCGGACTGACAATCGCCTGCCGGTCAAGGAGAAGGTGATCGGAGTCCGTCTTGGTGGCGAGGTGAAGGCGTACTCGTTCACCGCCCTCGCCCGAGATCGCGTCGTCAACGACACGGTCGGAGGCGTCCCTCTGGTCATCGTATTCGATGGCGCCTCGTTTTCAGGTGCGGTGTATCGACGCGAGCTCGCAGGTAGCGACCTGACGTTCACCCCTGGATCGACGCCGTTCTCGATTGTGGACACCCAGAGTGGCTCGACTTGGGATGGCCTCTCAGGCAGAGCGACCTCGGGCGCCGATTCCGGGATGCAGCTGGATCAGATTCCGATCACGTACGGCTTCTGGTTCGGCTGGGTCGACTTCTATCCCGAGACCACGGTCTACAAGTAGCCGTCACTCTCCCGTCACATTCGCCTCCTAGGTTCGGCTCATCCCAAATCTCGCGGAGGTGAACATGAAACTGGTTGACAGAGTGCGAATCGCTGCCGCGGCTGTGGTCGCGGCAGGTGTCCTTACCGCTGTCGGCGCCCAGGCGGCGCTCGGAGCAGAGCCAGGATTTGGCCGGCTGTATCTGGACGGACACATCGTCGGGACCGTCGTGCCGCCGGCTCACGTCGCGCCCGGCAGCGGCCGGGATCCGTTCTACAAGGTGACGAACGGCGCAGCCGGGCAGCTTGGCATCGCAGGAGTAGGGCCGGGTGACCACGGCTACAACGGTGGGGACTGGGAGGTCTTCACGGTCACCTTCAAGGTCCAGCCTTACCTGCTGACGTCCGGAGGCGCGGTTGCTGCTGCGGCGGCGAAGGGCGATGTGACGTTGACACGCCAGCCGGCACAGGACTTCCGCTGCCCGATAACATCCACGGCCGTCGGCTGAGGGAGAAATACAGGCCGCCTGCCCGTGTTGTGCTCCACGCAAGATGAGTCCTTGGCGTGGGGCTTTCCTGGCAGTGGCCCTTTCCGCGATCGCGATCGGCGGCGTACTCGGGTACCGCCACCTCGAGTCGCCGCCGGCGCCCTCCGCGACCTCACTGCCGCTCCAGCGGCTCGACGGGCCAGGCTCTGCGCGGCTCGTGGACTGGCGAGGAACGCCGGTGGTGGTCAATCTCTTTGCGTCGTGGTGCCCGGCATGCCTGACCGAGCTCCCCGCCTTCGAGCGCGTTTCGCGTGACTACGCGGGTCGTGCCGTCATCGTCGGGGTGGACAGCCAGGACTCCGCCTCGGCCGGTTTGAGCATGGCCCGGCGGCTCGGCGTGACCTATCCCCTGCTGGCCGACACGCGCAACGCCGATCTCCACGCCCGGCTGGGGGCCCAGGGAATGCCGGTGACTGCTTTCATTCGCCGCAACGGCACCGTCGGGCGCGTCTACTGTGGGCAGCTCGACGAGGCGCTGCTGCGCCAGCTCGTCGACGAGGTCCTCCGCCAGTCGTGATCTGGGAGTAGGCCGACACAAGCCTACCCATGAACCTTTGGGCCTCCCAGGTTCAATGGCTGACCGTTGCGACGACCAATCTCTGGTTACCGCCGAACTGGACGTCGTCGCGGCCGTCGAAATATGTGCGAATTGCTTCCTCAGGCCCGAAGTGGGATATCTCGTCAAAGCCCAGCCTCCGCAGGAGTTTTTCGATCTCGGCAGGCTCGAAACTGCTGACGAATGGTTCGTCCATTTCGGTGGCGATCTTGGCAATGGCACTGTTGAGTGCCAACCCCAGCCCTTGCAGAGCCGACTGTGGCCGGTTGTAAGTAAGGACGATGCGGGTGCCAGCCGGACACTCAGCGACGGTTGTGAGGGTCCGTGTGATCGCATTGAGGCTCAGATACATCGTCACGCCGATCCAGGAGAAGACGGCGGGCGCAGTGAAATCAAACCCGGCGGCTTCAAGACCTTCTCGAAGCGTCTCGCGCTCGAAGTCGACCGGCGCGAAGACGAGGTTCCGCGGCACACCGACTCCTATCTCGTCGAGCCGCAGCCGTTTCCAAACCTGCGAAGCGGGATGATCGACCTCAAAGATACGAAGCTCGTCGACCAGGTCTCCCCGACGGTAGGCGAACGAGTCGAGGCCCGCCCCGAGAATCACATACTGTCCGACGCCGTCGGCGACCGCCCTCTCGACGATATCCTCCGGCAACCTCGCTCGTACGCAGACCCAGCGGCTGAAGCTCAGCAACCCCTGGCTGGGCAGCTCCGCACGGAGTCGTTCGATGAGAACGATCCCATCGTCACCTGCCAACTGGAGGGCGAGTGGATCATCAAGGACCAATGGCGGTGGCTCTTCGCGATGCATGGCCCTGCCGGCAGCGGTCAGCACCGCCGTGCGACTCGGACGGCGAGGCGCCACTGCCACAGCAGCCGCCATCTTAGGACTCGTCCCTCGCCAAACCGCCCAGGCGGTTGTTCGGCGAGAAGCATTGACAAGAGCCCGTTCGCAGACACCTGTCAATGCACCGACCGCGGAGGTGTTCTCCCGGAACGCAACCGGTTACGGCAATTCGTGGTTCCCGAACCGAAGTTAGGGTTCACGTGGCCAGCTCGTAGACGCGCACGTACTTGATCATCGGACAGCCCTTCGCGATCTTTTCTGCCTCATCGATGCTGTTAGCGCCGATGATCGTGTAGCCCGTTAGGGACTCCATTCCTAGTGGAAGATCTTTGGTTCCATTGCGCGAGACTTCGCGCCCCCCTTTGAACGGGCTGCCGCTGTCAACCATCCTGTCCGCGATCGACGCAAACCACTTGCCCCAGGCTTCCTCGATTTCCGGGGTCGGGGTCTCGAATCCGTAGTGCAAGAACATGAACTTCTTCATTGCTCCTCCTCAGTCCTGGCGGTATTTGGCGGCGGTGGTCCCAAACGCTACCGTCAATAGCGGACACCTTCTGTCCTATATTCGTGTTGGTCTAAATGAAGGAAACCTCTGCTCGCCTGTTGCGCGTGCTGACTCTGCTCCAGATCCGCCGCACGTGGTCTGGCACAGAGATCGCCGACCGGCTCGGGGTGACGACGCGAACAGTTCGGCGCGACATCGAGAAGCTCCGCGATCTCGACTACCCGGTGAAGGCGCTGAAAGGTCTCGCCGGCGGCTATCAACTCGGCGTTGGCGCTCAGCTGCCGCCCCTTCTACTTGACGATGATGAGGCGGTCGCTGTCGCCATCACGCTGCGAACCGCAGCCACCAGCGGCATAACCGGCATCGGCGAGACAGCTCTGCGGGCGCTGATCAAACTCGAGCAGGTAATGCCTCCCAGGCTGCGCAGCCGGGCGAGGACGCTGCAGGTCTCTGCAATGCAGACCGTGGGCAGCGTGGCGACGGTTGGCGCGGAATTGCTCACCACGATTGGCGCTGCCTGCCGGGATCATCAGCGCCTCATGTTCAGTTATGCCGGGCTGGGCGGAGTCGTCAGCGACCGCGTGACCGAGCCACATGAACTGATTACGTGGGGATCGCGGTGGTACCTCGTCGGGTGGGATGTAGACCGGGGTGAGTGGAGCACGGTTCCATTGGATCGGATTCACCTCCGGGGCTCGCCTGGCCCGCATTTCGCGCCGCGTCAGATGCCGGCTGGAGGAGCCGCCACCCAGGTGGCTCGCGGCGTTGCCCAACTGTGGCCGGATCAAGCGATGACGCGCCTGAGGGCGGCGAAGCCGATACGCTCGGGTCGCTCGCGCAGCAGTAGGACTCCCTGAAGTTCCGGGCGGGACCGAATTAACTACCGCTCAAGCCAGCACGGGTCTGGACCGGTCGAGCTTCTTCTGTGGCGTGAAATCGATTCGCAGCCAGTGCCGGAAGTTGGCATGCGCCAGATCGGCCTGCGCCTGGTCGCCGACTCTGGGAGGTGCGCGGCCGCATCGTCCTCGGTATTCCGGTCGAGTCCGGCCTCGAAGACCGCATCCGCCAGGTCGCTGCCTACGCGGAGGCGCAGGACGCCAAGTTCTCGGTAGTCTCAGTGCGGACGCGCTCGCAGTCGGACGAGCAAAAGGAGTGGATGGGCTCCTACGAAGCCCTCAATCATCAACTCGGCGGCGAGTTTGTGCATCTTCACGACCGTTCAGTTGCCGCAGCACTGGTGGATTACGTTCATCAATCGCTGGCCACCGAGATCGTGCTCGGACACAGGCGCCGCAATCGCTGGATGCCGGGCGACACGACAAGCGAAGTTATCCGGCGGCTATCCGGAGTCGATGTCCACATCTTGAGGAGTGAGCCCGCAGGCTGAAGTCGTCTAGTGGGTGCGCATCCCTAACTATCCAGCGCCCGCGTGCTCACCGTCACGATTTGTTGTGCGAGATACTTGGCTTGAAACGCCCGCCGGCTGCCAAGTGGAGGAATCGCCATGCTCAAGATGACTAGCCTTCTGTTGGGAACTGACAATCC
>DATEGL010000005.1:0-3131 GCA_035280145.1 Candidatus Dormiibacterota bacterium
GGCGTGACGATCTTCATGACGACCCACTACATGGACGAGGCGGAGTACTGCGACAGGATCGCGATCATCGACCACGGCAAGATCGTCGCGGTCGGCACTCCGGACGAGCTGAAGGCGATGGTCGGCGGCGACGTGGTGACCATCACGTCAACGCAGCCCGAGGAGGCGGCCGGCGAGATCACAAGGTTGCTCGGCGTCGTTCCATCACGCGACAACGGGACGCTGCGCATGGAGGTCAGGGACGGCAAGGCGTTCGTGCCGAGAGTCGTCCGCGAGCTGAGCGCGCCGGTGGACACCGTTTCACTGCGCCGGCCCAGCCTTGACGACGTGTTCTTGAAGCTCACCGGCCGAGCGATTCGCGAGGAAGAGCTGAGCCAGAGGGATATCAACCGCCAGATGGCGAGTCGCTGGATGGGGAGGCGAAGATGAGCGTCGAAACCGCGGTTCAGCCTGCAGTCAGCGTCGGGCCGCCCGCGCTGGTCGACACGCGCATGGCGAGTCTCCGCGCCGTCTACATCATCTGGTTCCGAGACATCCTTCGCTACTGGCGCGACCGTTGGCGCCTCGTGGCGTCGCTGGCGCAGCCGCTCCTGTTCCTGGTCGTGTTCGGCTCCGGCCTGAGCTCGTCACTGGGCGGCGCCTTCGGCCGCGGCACCGGGATCTCCTACATCCAGTTCATGTACCCCGGGATCATCGGGATGTCGATCCTGTTCACGGCGATCTTCGGCGCGATGTCGATCGTGTGGGACCGCGAGTTCGGGTTCTTGAAAGAGGTGCTCGTCGCGCCTATCGACCGCTGGGCAGTCGCCATCGGCAAGGCGCTTGGCGGAACAACGCAGGCGCTGATCCAGGGCCTGATCCTGCTCGTCCTGGCTCCGTTCGTGGGTGTGAAGCTCAATCTGCTCACGGTGGTCGAGCTGGTGCCTCTCGCCGCGGTGCTGGCGTTCGGGCTCGCGTCGTTCGGCGTCGCGATCGCGTCGATGATGAAGTCGCTGCAGGGTTTCCAGGTGGTGATGAACTTCCTGATGATGCCGATGTTCTTCCTTTCCGGCGCGCTGTTCCCGCTGACGAACCTGCCGGGCTGGATGACCTGGCTAACCAGGATCAACCCCGCGTCCTACGGCATCGACCCGATCCGGCGAACCGTCCTCTCCAACTCAGGCCTGCCGCACGTCGACAGCCTCGGGCTGACCATCAACAACCAGGTGCTCGCCATCCCGCTCGAGGCCGCCATCATGCTGAGCTTCGGCGTGATCCTGCTCGGCGTTGCCGTCGTGATGTTTCAGCGCCGCGCCTGACAGCAGGACCAGGGCTGCGAGCTCGGCGACGATGACGGGCAGCGGGCCCCAGATCGGCTCGCCCTCGATCACAACGACCGCAGCCAGGATGTAGGCCCACGCCCACGCCGCTGGATGCGTGCGCAGGAAGAGCAATCCCGCAAGGCCGAGCATCATCAGGTCGTCGAGGTGGACGTACGGCGTGGCGAGCAATCCGCCCACCAGCGCCAACACGTAAAGCCACTCGAGGCCGCGGCGTCTCGTCCGGTAGACCATCAGAAACGTCCACGTCGCGATGAAGATCTGGAAGGGACGCGCCCCGTCGCCTAGGACAGATGCAAGCGTGAGCTCACGGTTCACCGGCACGCTCGCCGCGAAATTCAATCGATCGAGGTAGTCGCTGATGCCGGCACCCCCGAGCGCAATCGCAGATAGTCCAGCGAGCGCGCCGAGCGAGACGACGCTGCCCGCGAACGCTCGACCCTCTCCGGCGGCGAGCAGCGCCAACGGGACGAGAAACGCCAGCTGCGGCTTGAGTGCGATCGCGCCCAGCGCGAATCCGGCCAGCCATGGTCGATTCCTCCGCAGCAGCGCGTACGAGCCCGCAACGCCCAGAGCCACCAAAAGCCCGGGTTGGCCGAGCTGCAGGCCGTAGATGACCGGCAGCCATCCCACCGCAGCGGCGACGAAGATCTGCTTTGGGAGTCCGCTTCCCGGAGCGGCGTACTTGACCGTCAGCAGCAGCGCGACAAGCAGCAGCCCGCTCCAGATCCAATAGGCAAGTGGATAGGGCAGGCCGGTCAGCGGCCAGGCCAGCCAGGCGACGGGAGGAGGGCTGATGTAACGCGCCAGCTGGGCGATGGTGATGTGCGACCCGAGCGCATCGAGCGCGGCCTGCTGCAGCTCGAGGTTGTAGATGTGTGGCCAGCCGTGGGTCAGCCCGATCCCGGCCGCGACGTAGTAGAAGGTGAAGTCGTTGTGGAAGATGTCTGAGCTGGTCGCGACCCCCCACTGGTAGACGTCGAAGACGGCAAACAGGACGGCGGTGGCCCCGCCTGCGGCGACGCCCAGGTTGCGCCATCGCCGGGAAGGTTCGATCACCGGCGCAGGTTACCGTTTGGGATGGTGACTTCAACCAATTTTGAGGCCCATGCCGTCGAGCTCCGAGGCGGCACGAAGGTGAGTGTCCGCCCGATCGTGCCCGAGGACGAGCCCCTCCTCCATGAAGCGGTGGCCTCGATGTCCGAGCGGACCGTCTACTTTCGGTTTTTCTCGCCCATCAAGCGAATGTCGGATGCGATGGCGCACCGGCTTGCGGTCGTCGACTACCAAGACCGCTTTGCAATCGTCGGCAGCACGAAACGGCCGACCGGCAAGGAGCGCATCGTCGGCGTCGCCCGTTACGACCGCGCCCGCGACACCGACGTGGCGGAGGTCGCGGTGGCCGTGATCGACGAGTTCCAGCGTCGCGGGCTCGGCGGTCTGCTGCTGGCCGAGCTGGCGCGGGTCGGCCGAGAGCACGGCATCAGGACGTTCTCGCTGATCGTGCTGCCGGAGAACCGCGAGATGCTCGGCCTGCTGCGCAAGATGGGGTGGATCCACCAGGCCAAGCTCGTTGGGGGCGTGTACGAGATCTCGTTCGAGCTCCCGGACCTCGCATGATCGATCCCTCTCTCTTCGCATTCGCGGGCGTGTCCCTTCTGCTCTCGGTGACGCCAGGACCCGACATGGCCGTCGTCACACGCAACGCGCTGGCACACGGGCGGCGAGGCGTGCTCTTCACGACGAGCGGGATCGCCCTGGCCCTCGTGATGTGGGTCGCGGCGACCGCGGTCGGACTCTCGGCGCTGTTGC
>DATEGL010000006.1:0-6047 GCA_035280145.1 Candidatus Dormiibacterota bacterium
AGGAACAGGTCGAGGCCCGCCGCGCAAGCGCGGACGATGGCGTCCCGCTGCGGCGGCACGCCGGTCGAGCCGTCCCACTGGACGAGGCCGACCACAGCGCGCGCCATGTGCCTGGCCATGCCCGCGCGACGGTGCTCGAGCTCGTCGATTAAGCCTGGGGGAAGCTGCTCCGCGGCGCGCGCCGACTTGGACCTGACGGCCAGCTTGGCCATGCGCCGACTATACGTCTCGCCCGGAGTTCTTGGACACCGTGTCGATCGGGCTGTTAAGAACCTATTGGCGCCGTCGCCCTGCCGGCCGTACTCTCGGGCCCCCCGCACCAGGCCCCCCTGCTGTGTGCAGCCCGGATTCATTCCGGGCGTCCCCGGGCGTCCCAGTTCCGACGCCGGACCTGCCCGATGGAAAGGGGGGCTCGCGGGGGGATCCTGATCCCCCCGCGCTGTGGGAGGTGGGCTGGAAAACGGCGGGAGGGGCTAGCTGTGCTTGTTGATGAAGTCCAGCATCCGCTGCCAGGCGAGGTCGCTCGCGTCCTTCCACTGCTCGTAGGTGCGGTCGAAAAAACTATGCGGGGCGTCGGGATAGATGTGCTGCTCGTGCGGCACACCCGCCGCGGTCAGCTCGCGCTCGAACTCCTTTGATTGTTCAGGAGTCGTTGCGCCGTCCGCCCCGGCGACCATGACCTGCAGCGGCGCCTTCATCCTGGGGATGAAGGGTTCTGACCGCATCGGCCGCCCGTAGAAACCGATGCATCCGCTGAGGTCCGGGTGCAGAGCGGACTGATTCCACGATGCCGATCCACCAAAACAGAATCCCACCGTAAACAGCGACCTGACCGCACCTCCGTCCATCGACCTCAGGTATTCCATCGCGGCACCGACGTCAGATGCGATTCCTTCCGCCGTCGTCTGCTGGACGTGCGGCATGTAGTCGAAGGTATCGCTGCGATCTTCGGTCTCGGCCGTGCGGGCGAAGTAGTCGATGGCCACTGAATCGACCCCGGCTTCCGCGAATCGCTGGGCGAGCTCCTTGAAGAACTGATGTAACCCGCGCACGTCCGGCATCACGACCATCCCCGCGCCGGTCGGCTTCGACGCCCGCGCGAAGTAGGCCATGAGCTCGGTTCCCTCCGACGCCGAAAGCGTGATGTCACCATGGTCGGCGGCAGCTCCGCTGATCGGTGGCAGGGGCGGGTGGGCGTGGTCGCTGTAGCACATGGCTCGATTCTCGCTTAGTCTGAGATGGCGTGAAGATCGAGAGCCCGACGTTCACCATGAGCGACGTGAAGGCGTTTCTCGACGTGTACGCCAATCGCGAGCGGCATCTGCTGGCCGACCGGCTGCAGGCGGTCTCCGACCGGCTCGCCGCGCTGGGACCCCGCGTGACCAAGCAGGTCAGCGACGACCAGGACTGGACCGCCCACGAGCTGCTGGCTCATCTCGCCGTCCTCTCCAAGTACTACGGCGTCATGGTGCACCGGGTGGCGGCGGGCAAGATGTCGGACATGAACCTGCTCGAGTCGGTGAACATGCGCGATGCGGCCGGCAAGGAGATGTCGAGTCGCGATCCCGAAGAGCTCGTTGAGATGACGCTGGCCGACCACGCGCGCACGATCGAAACCCTGCGCACGTCCGACCGGGCTTCGCTGCGCCGATCGGCGCGCTTCGATGGCGACGAGAGCATGACGGCCGAAGACATCGCCAGACTGCCTCTCATCGGCCATCTCGAGACGCATATCGACGAGCTGGAGAAGATGCTCGGCCGCTAGCTGCTCACCTGCGCGTAGCCGAGGTTGCGCAGCTCGTGCCTGATGGTTTCCGCAGCGCCGTCCATCATTTTCGGGTCCGGATTCGGATCCTGATTGCCGAAGTCCAGGTCGTGCAATCCACGGATGGGTACGACGTGAAAATGACAGTGGGGCACCTCGAGCCCGGCGAGCATCATCCCGATCCGGGCCGGCTTGAAGCCGGCCATCTGGGCCTTACCGATCGCCTGCGCTGTCTCGGTGAGATGGGAGAGCAGCCCGGCGTCCACGTCGATCCAGTGATCGATCTCTTGGCGCGGAACGACCAGCGCGTGACCTGGACGCAGCGGCCGGTTGGACAGAAAGACGACGCACCGGTCGTCTTTCCACACGAAGCGAGCGGGCAGGCGGCCGTCGATGATTTGCGTGAAGATCGTCATCAGCCAAACAGCCTAGCCTTATCGCGATGACCGAGCCCGCCGTCGAATTGATCAGCGCGGTCAAGAACTACGGCAGCGTGGAGGCGCTGAAGGGCGTCTCGTTTGCGATCGAGCGCGGATCGCTGGTGGCGATGCTGGGGCCCAATGGCGCGGGCAAGACGACGTCGATCAACCTGATGCTCGGGCTCCGCCAACCCACTTCCGGAAAGGCGCTGATCTTCAGCTCAGACCCTCGCCACACCACGACGAGGCAGCGCTTCGGCGCGATGCTGCAGGAGTCGGGCGCCCCGGAGCTGCTGACCGTGCGCGAGCTTGTCGACCTGTTTCGCTCGTACTACCCGCATCCGCTCGACGGGGAGCAGGCGATCAAGCTTGCCGGCCTGGAGGAAAAGCGCGACTCGAGAAACCGAGACCTCTCGGGCGGTCAGCGTCAGCGGCTGTACTTCGCGCTCGCGATCTGTGGAGACCCGGAAATCCTCTTCCTCGACGAGCCGACGGTCGGAATGGATGTCGAAGGCCGGCGAGTTTTCCTCGACGCGATTCGAGGATTCGCCGCCGCCGGCAAAACTGTGCTCCTGACGACGCATTACCTCGACGAGGCTGATGAGGTCGCGCAGCGAATCATCGTGATCGACCGTGGAAACGTGGTCGCGGATGGAACGCCGCAGGAGATCAAGAGCAAGGTCGCGGGCAAGAAGGTCACGTTCACCTCCGCTTCGCCGGTGAGGGAATCTGACTTTGAGGGTCTCCCGATCAACTCGTCCACACTGTCCGACCACGCGGTGACGTTGATGACCAGCCGTCCTGAGGAAGTGCTGCGAGAGCTGTTTCGGCGCGGCGTCGACGTGAACAATCTCGAGGTGCGTGGCGCAGACCTGGAGGAGGCGTTCCTGAGCCTGACCGCGGCGGGCAAGCAATGACGGCGCGCACGCTCTTCATGCAGACCAGAGCCGAGATGATCAAGTTCTGGCGAGTTCCTGCTTTCGCGTTTTTCAGCCTTGGTCTACCGCTGATCATCTTCACGTTCTTCGGGCTTCGGGACGCGACTCAGACGATCTCTCGTGACTCCGCGATCACGGTTGGGACTTACGTGATGGCCTCAATGGCCGCCTACACGGTCGGCAACGTGATGGTTTTCTCGTTCGGCATGGCGCTGGCGATTGAACGCGGCCAGAAGCAGGACCTGCTCCTGCGCGCGAGCCCACTGCCGCCCGTCATTTATCTCCTGGCCAAGGTGATCAACGCGATACTGTTTGCTCTCGTCGCGCTGATCGTTCTGTTCGTCTTCGCGCATTTCGCGGCTTCGGTGAGCCTCGGGCCGCAAACGTGGGTGACGCTCACCGCACGCTTGCTGCTCGGCTCGATTCCGTTCATCGGGCTTGGGTTTGGATTCGGCTACCTCGTCAGCCCCAACGCCGCGCCGGCGGTGATCAACTTTGTCTACCTCCCCGTCGCGTTTGCCTCCGGCATCTTCATCCCTGTCAACCAGCTGCCCGACTTCATCAGAAGCCTCGCGCCGTATCTGCCGCTCAACCCCTTCGTGCAGCTCGGCTGGAACGCGATCGGGGTTTCCACAGATCGGGCGGTGTCTACCGACGTTCTCTACCTGCTGGCGTACGCGGTCGGTTTCTTTGCTCTCGCCGTGTGGGCCTACCGGCGCGACCAGAGCCGGAAGTTCAGCTAGCCCAGAAGGCCTCGGTCAGCTCCAGCTCGAAGCACTCGAGGTGCCGCCGGTGGAAGTCATCCCGCGTGTAGCGGTGCTCGATGGTCCCCACCTGCTCCACGGCGTACGTGGCCGCGAGCGATGCCACCCGGCCTGCCGCAGCCACGTCGAGACCGCGCAGCAGCGCGGCGACGAGGCCCGAACGGTACGCATCACCCGCGCCGGTCGGGTCTGCCTCGCGGATCGCCGGTGCGGGCGGGACCTCGACTGATCCCTCACGGGTGGTGATGCGTGAACCGTGCCGGCCGAGCGTGGTCACGACCATGCCGGCCATCTCGAGCAGACCGTCTATGTCGCGACCGGACCGCTCATGGATCAGCTGAACCTCGTAGTCGTTGCCGATCACGATCCACGACCCGTCGATGCCGTCGTTCAGGTCATCGCCGCTCATCATCGGCAGCTGGTGCGCGGGATCGAATACGAACGGCACGCTTCGGTCCCGGCACTCCGCGACCAGTCTTTTCATCGCTCCCGGGTCGTTGGGACCGATGATCACCGCGTCCGGGTTCGGCGGTCCGTCGTCGAGGCCGAGCATGCCGGCGCGCCACATAGCGCCGCCGTAGTAGCCGGTGAGCTGGTTGTCGTCCATGTCCGTCGTCGTGAAGCCGGTGGCACTGATCTCGCCGTCGAGCAGGCGCAGCCCTCGACAGTCAATTCCGCGCTCCTCGAGCCAGGCGCGGTACTCAGCGGCGTCGTGGCCGGCGGTGGCGAGCACCGCCGACGGATAGCCGAGCAGGGCGAGGTTGTACGCGTAGTTGCCGGCCACGCCACCCCTGCGTTTCTGCAGGTCGTCGACCAGGAAGCTCAGGTTCAGGATGTGCGTCTTGTCGAGGAGGATGTGGTCTTTGAAGCGGCCCTTGAAGGTGAGGATGTAGTCGTACGCGATCGAGCCCGTACAGAGAACCACGCCCCGAAGGCTACATGGAAAGAAAAGAGGCGCCCGTGAAGAGCGCCTCTGGAAACGAAATGCTTACGCGGCCCGGCGGCGGACCGTCCGGCGGGCGGTCTTGACCTGGGCCTTCGGAGCCAGGGTCAGCGCGCTCGCCTGCTCCAGGCGAGTCGCCGTCCGGGCGATGGTCCTGAACGAGACATTGAACGTGCGCAGCGCTCGCGTGGCGATGCCGCCGACCGGGTCCTGACGCTTCGCCTGCGCCTTGACGGCGTGCAGACCCTTGATCGCAAGCCTCTCTGGCAGCCTGCCGTTGATGTCGAGACCAAGCACCGTGACCTTCTCCGGGATCATCGACGTCAGCCGCCTGTTGATCCGGCGCACCACCGGCGCCCCCTTCCGCTCGAAGCTCTTGACCTGCTTGCGCGCCGACCGGATGGGGTCAGACGCCACCTCGGCCGCGCTCTTGACTGCGCCGACCGCGACTTCCTCTACCGCGGTTGCGGTATCCGCAAATTCCGTTGCCATGTCTACCTCCAGATGATTTCATGACGCATTTTAACGCATTGCGTCAATCACGTCAACCGGCGGAGTCCGGAGTTTGTTTCAACCTTTCGATCAGGGCTTCCGCGTGCGCCCCGAAAACGTCGTAATGAGCCACGGTGCGACGTTTCTCGGGCTGGATCCATTCCGGCCGCAGCCCGTACCGCCTCCCCCATTCCTCCAGCACCGGCCGTAGGCCGATCACGTGGAGGAACGGCTTCTCCCTTCGCATGCCGCGGATGGTGGAGCCGTGGTACGAGTCGAAGTTGCGGTGGATCGCGATCCCGCCCGACTCGGCGAACGCGATCGCCTCTTTGATCTGGCGCCGCTCAAAGTACTTTTCGCGCATCGAGGTTTCGCGCATCCGGGCAGATCGGACGGTACGCGCAAAGGTCGCAGCGCCGTTGCTCGTGCTCCGGGCCCAGACGGAAATCGCCCGCCGCGATCCGTTCCGACACCAGACGAATCCGAGCTTCGACAAAGGCGTCGTCCGCCGCGAACTCGTGGGTCTGACCTTGCCGCAGGTCGTACAGGATGAGCCTCGGCTCACGGCCTCCAGGGAGCAGGCCGCGGTGCGCGGCCATGCCGTAGATGCGCAGCTGCAATGCGTAAGCGTCCAGCAGCGTGGGATCGAGCGTCGAGTTGGTCTTGTAGTCGATCAGCGCAACCTGGCCGTCGATCTCGCAGACCCGGTCGACCGCGCCGCGAACG
>DATEGL010000007.1:0-10557 GCA_035280145.1 Candidatus Dormiibacterota bacterium
TAGAGAATGGCGGCGGACCCGACCAGCGCGCCGACGAGGTTGAGGATGCGACCCGGTGGCGGGCGACGCATCCTCACCCTCGGAAGTTTGAGCTACATGTTGCTACTCGGCGCGGCCGAAGGCCTTGATCTCCTCCAGCTCGGCAGGAGTGAGCTCGCGCGGGGTCTGGCCGCGGTTCACCTTCTCTGCCTGCACGTGGTGCTTGATGGTCTCGACGATCTCAGGATTGGCGAGCGTCGTGATGTCGCCGGGGCTCGTGAAGTTCGAGATCCCCGCGATGACCCGCCGCATGATCTTTCCCGACCTCGTCTTCGGCATGTCGGCCACGATCCAGACATTCTTGGGCCTGGCGATCTTGCCGATGAGCTGCTCGATCGCCCCCGACACCTTTTCCTCGTACTTGTCGCTTGCCTTGTATCCGGGCTTCAACGCGATGTACATCTCGACCGCACGTCCTCGCATGTCGTCAATGACCGGCACCGCGGCAGCTTCGGCGACCTCTTCCACGGTGAGCGCCGCCGATTCGAGCTCCTTGGTGCCGAGACGATGGCCGGCGACGTTGATCACGTCGTCGACCCGACCGAGGATCCTGAAGTAGCCGTCGTCAGCCAGCAGCGCGCCGTCGCCGGCGAAGTAAGGCCAATCGTGCCAGTCCTTGCTCTTCGGATCCTTGTTGTACTTCTTGTAGTAGGTCTCTACAAATCGTTCCGGAGCTCCCCAGATGGTCTGGAAGATGCCGGGCCACGGGTCGCGGATGCAGATGTTGCCCGCCTTGCCGCTGCCCTTTGGAACCTCGTTGCCCTTCTCGTCGAGGATGACCGGATACACGCCCAGTACGCCCGGTCCAGCACTCCCCGGCTTCATCTTGTGGAACGCGGGCAGGGTCGCACAGAGAAATCCCCCGTTTTCCGTCTGCCACCAGGTGTCGACGATGACCGCCTCGTCCTTGCCGACGGAGTGGTAGTACCACCGCCAGACCTCTGGTTCGATCGGCTCGCCGACGGTCGTCATGTGCTTGAAGTGGTAGTTGTACTTCTTCGGCTCGTCCGGGCCGAGCTTGCGCAGCATGCGGATCGTCGTTGGCGCAGTGTGGAAGATGTTGACCCCCAGGCGCTCGGCGATCCTCCAGGGCCGCCCCGGATCGGGGTAGGTGGGGACGCCTTCGTACATCACGCTGGTTGCGGCGAGCGCCAGCGGTCCGTAAACGATGTACGAGTGGCCGGTGATCCAGCCGATGTCGGCGAAGCACCAGTAGGTGTCCTCGGGGTGGATGTCCTGGTAGTACTTCGACGTCCCGGCGACGTACGCGAGGTAGCCGCCGGTGCTGTGCTGAGCTCCTTTCGGCTTGGCGGTCGTGCCGCTGGTGTACATGAGGAACAGCGGGGCCTCGGCCGGCATCGAGACCGGCTCCACGATCTTGCCCTTGTAGTCCTTCAGAAGCTCGTTGACGATGACGTCCCGACCCTCGACCATCGGAGTCTTCGACGAGTAGGTTCCTGGGTGGCGCTGCCAGATGAGCACCTTCTTGACTTTCTGTCCCTCTTTCGCGGCGGCGGCGAGGGCCTCTTCGGCCTTGACCTTGTGATCGAGCAGGTCGCCGTTGCGGTAGTAGGCGTCCATCGTGATCAGGTATTCGCTGCCTGAGTCGGCGATCCGGCCGCCGCAGGCCGCCCCGCTGAAACCGCCGAACACCTCCGAGTGAATGACGCCGAGGCGTGCGCAGGCGAGCATGGTCACGGGCAGCTCTGGGACCATCGGCAGATGGAGCGTCACGCGGTCGCCCGCTTTCAGACCGCAGTAATCACGCAGGAGCGCGGCCATCTCGTTGACGCGCCTGTAGAGCTCCTGGTACGTGATCGCCTGCGTGATCTGGTCTTCCGGTTCAGGCACCCATATGAAAGCTGCCTTGTTGCGGTACTTGGCGAGGTGGCGGTCGACGCAGTTGAAGCTTGCGTTCAGCTTTCCGCCGACAAACCACTTCCAGAAGGGCGCGTTGCTGGTGTCGAGCGTCGTGTGCCAGTACTTGTCCCAGGTCAGGAGGTCGGCATATTCCTTGAAGCATTCGGGATATTTCTTCTCAGAGAACCGCTCGAAGATCGAGGGGTCGTTCGCGTTCGCCTGGCCGATGAACTTCGCCGAGGGGTAGAAGTACTCCTCTTCTTTCCAGTGAACCGCGATTTCCGCCTCAGAAACCTGAACTTCGCTGGCGCTCATGCCTGACCTCCTTACCCAGATTCCCTGTTACGGCTGCCGCTACGGCAAGACCGGCTTTCCGACCGGCAGCATGTTCGGCCGCAGCGAGTTGGCGACGATGGCGGCCGACGTGTACCAGGCGACGATCGCGGTCAGGATGCCCACCCAGCTGCTGATCGACACAAGCCCAGCGCCCACCGCGTCGCCGTTGAAGTTGCCCCACGCCAGCAGGATTTCAGTGACCTCCAGCGTGAGCAAGACCACGAATACCGCCGTGTTCTGCGTCCGCGCGGCGATGAGGAGCATGTAGGTGTTGCAGATCGCGAACGCAGTCAAGATCCAGGCCAGGGTGGATGTCACGTCTTGCGGGTCGAGCTTGCCCCACAGGACGAGCGTGACCGTCGCGGCAACACCCATCCCGAGGGCGCCGTACGTCGAAAACGCGGTAGCGCCAAAGGTGTTCCCCGTTCTGAACTCCCACATCCCGGCTGAGAACTGAGCCAACCCCCCGTAGAAAATCGCAAATCCGAAAAAGACCAAAAGTGGTTCCCTGGTCGCCCCCATGGCGTTGTGCACGCTCAAGATGAACGTCGTGAGCGCAAAAGCGCCAAGTCCTAACGCAGCAGGATTGGCGATCGCGGGAACCGGTGGCGCGGTGGTCTGACCTCAGACATGGCCATCCCTCCATCAACCCCCAGGTCCAGATTGCCTGGCGCGATTGATCGTACTCCCATCTAATGAACTGGAAGTCGGGCGGATTAAGGACTCCAGGTTGCGGCGGTCGGCCTGTGCGGCGGGGGGCGGCGGGGGCACGGAAGGCAGCGTGGGGCACGGCCAGGGGAAGGTAGCCCCGTGCCGGGCGTGGTTTCTTAACAGGCTGGGTTGACAGGCCCCGGTACGCTCGTGAGAGGTTTGGCCGGCGGGGGAGGGTCCGGAATCGAGGGAGGGTACCCCGGCGTGGTATGTCCCTGCGATGGCCGCGGCTGGGGCGCATGGAATAGCCCAATCCCCAAACCCGATACCCTCTTGGCGTGATGGCGTCGCGTAACCGCGTCCAGATCGTCGACGCGGGTTCTGTCCTCCTCGTCGGCATTGCCGCCGCGCTCTGGGCGTTTGACGCCTACTTCCGCCCCGGCCTGACCAAGCAGCTGAGCTCCGGCCAGATCGTCCTCGTCGAAGACCTGCTGATCAGCCTCTTTCTGGTTCCTGTCCTGCTTGCCAACGTGTCGTCACTGCGCAATCTCAGCCCGCGCCGCTGGCTGGCGCTGGCCGCGATCGCGATCGGGCCGCAGGCGGTAGCGACCGTGCTCTTCACGAAGGCCATCGGCTACTCCTTCGTTAACCCCGCCGCGCCCAACTTCGACGTCCTGCACGAGGTCTACCTCCTGTACCTGCTGCAGCCGGTCTTCGGCGTCGCCTTTGCCCGATTCTTCCTCGGCGAGCGCCGCAAGCGGTCTTTCTGGCCCCTGGCTGCAATCGCGCTTGTCGGTGTCTACCTGATCGTCTTCGCCGACGACCCGGCGGCGCCGTGGCGAATCCGCAACCCGGAGCTGGTGGCGGGCGCGCTCGTGCTGGGCGCGGTGATCATGTGGGCCGGCGGCACAGTGCTCGGTCGATACGCCCTGCAGGACGTGAGCTTTCCGGTCACCACGAGCATGCGGTTCATGCTGGCGCTTCCGGTTCTGCTCGTGATCGCGCTGATTGACAAAGGCGGCGCAGCGTTCAGCGGCTACTCGATCAGCCAGCTGCCGAGCTTCCTCGGCATCGTCCTGGTGCCTGGTCTTCTCGCCATGCTTCTCTACTACCTGGCCCTGTCCCGGACGCCGGCTTCGCTGGCGACCATTGCCGAGCTCGGCTACCCACTTGCTCTGTTCCTGATCTTTTCGCTGCCGCCACCCGTGGGCCAGGGTGCCCCGCTGCAACCGGTGGAGGTGCTTGGTGCGGGATTGCTGCTGGTCGCCGTCGTGACGCTCAACTTCATGAAGTCGCGCGATGTGGTGGAGCTGCCACGTCAGGCTCCCGTGCTCGCCGACCCAGCCGCTACCGGCTAGGAGAGGACGATGGCTCGCGAATACGGCACCTCAGTCGAAACCTCGGCATCGCCCGAGAGCGTCTGGCGCATCTGGTCGGACATGTCGACCTGGGGGGACTGGAATCCGAATGTTTCGACGATGGATTGGAACGGGGGTTTCGTCGCGGGCTCGAGCGGTGTGATGAACACACGCGAGGGCCAGCATCACCAGATGCAGCTGGTCGACGTGCAAACCGGCCGCAGTTTCGCGCTCATCACGACCGTCATTCCCGGCACGCGGTTCCGATTCAACTGCCGCATCGAGCCCGGATCGAAGACGAAAGTCAGCCAGTCGATCGAGGTCGGCGGACCGTTGGGCCCGTTCACCGGCTGGATGTTCGGGCCCCAGGTGTCGAAGGATTTCGGGACCCTGCTGGCAAACCTGGCCAAGAAGGCGGAGGCGGTCTAGGGAACCTCCGACACATTTAGATAAGGACGCGCGCGAGCCGCAAACGCCGAACTTGCCCTGCGCCAGCTGAAGGCGAGACCGGCGATCATCGCCACCGGGAAGGCCGCCAGCCCAATCGCAAACATTGTGGGTCCGAGCTTGCCGGCTGCGACCGCGGCTCCAAGAGGGCCCCAGTCGACGGTCGCGGCACCATTCAGCCAGGCGACCAGTCCAGCGAAGAATGCAGCCGCGGCCAGCGTCCAGCGCTTCTCCGCTGGCGTCATCTGGCTCAGGTCGAACCGGTGCTGGCGCGGGGTCACAGGGATACGGCCTAGTCGGCTGACCAGTACGACCCAGACGACAAGCATCACGAGCCCGATCGTCAACGCGATCCATGGGTAGGCGGTCTTGTCGATGGGCGAGAGGTCTGCCGATCCCGCCCATGCCGCCATCGGCAGCGCCCAGATCAGGCTGGCCAGCGCTGCGAATCCGGTGCGGCCGAATCGATCTACGAGTCTATTCATAACGATGGTCCGAGCTGTGAGCCAAAGAATTTCATGACGCGGCTCCAGGCATCGCTGGCGGCGTCCTTGTCGTAAGTTGAGCGCGTCTCGTTGAAGAACGAGTGCCGAGTGTTGGGGTAGGTCTTGATGTCGTGCGTGATGTCGAACCGGGTCAGCGCGGCATCCAGTGTTCGGCCGGCCTTCGCCGTGAAGTCATTGGCCGGGTATGAGCCGACTACGGGACACATGCGCTTCACAGCCTCAAGCGGTCGCGGATTGCTGGCGTAGAAGGGCGCGATCGCCTTGAGGCGCGAGTCGGTGCAGGCCCACGCGATGGCAAGGCCGCCGCCAATGCAGAAACCGATCGCCCCAACGCGATGCTCATCGACCTCGGGTAAATCCGCGAGCGTCGTCAACGCGCTCTTCAGGTCGTCGATTCCGTAACGGTTCACGGCGCCGGTCAAAAGGCCGGTCATCAACCGCGCCATGCAGATCGCTCGATTGCGACCCGCGAACAGGTCGACCGCGAGAGCCGCGTAGCCCTGTTCGGCGAACCGCCGGGCCACTCCCTTGATCTGGTCGTTGAGCCCATAAGCCTCGTGGATGATGACGACCCCGGGATGCGGTCCCTGCGCATCCGGCATGGCGAGATGAGCACCGCTCTTGAGCTCCGTGGCGTGGATGTCGAGAGTTTGCATCGGCGATGGGGCCATCGGAGATGGTAGCGGTGACGAGCGGTATCCTTAACTGACCCCAAGCACAAGCGCGCGTGGGCCCGTGGCGCAGTTGGGAGCGCGCCTGCATGGCATGCAGGAGGTCAGGGGTTCGAATCCCCTCGGGTCCACCAAATTCTTGGTCGAAGGCGAGCCGATCTAGCGTGCGACGAGGGTTGATTCGCGGACCGTCAGCTCGGGGCTGAGGATCATCTGCTGCGGCGACTGGCCACGAACCGACGCATTATCCAGCGCCATGCGTGCCATCTCGCGACCCATGTCCTCGACCGGTTGCCGCACGCTCGTAAGCGGCGGCTGCGTGGCAGCCGCGATCGGCGAGTCGTCGAATCCGATGACGGCGACGTCATCGGGCACACGGCGACCGAGTACCTGGAGAGCCCACATCGCACCCGCCGCCATCGCGTCCGAGGCCGCGAATACCGCGTCGATCTCGATTCCGGTCGCCAGCAAGCGGCCCATCGCGATCTCGCCTCCGTCGCGATCGTTCTCGCCCTGCTCGACGAGGTCTGAGCGCAACGCGGCGTTCCACAACGCCTCGCGAAAACCCTGCAGCCGGTCGGCCGCCACCGGAAGGTGATCAGCTGCCGCGATGTGCGCGATGCGCCGCCGGCCCTGCTCGATCAGGTGCTCGGTCGCGGTTCGCCCGCCCGCGTGATTGTCGACGTCGACGAAGCTGACATCCATAGGCTGCCGAGGCCGCCCGCCAAACACCATCGGGATGCCCCGCGCCCGCAGCCGTGCCGGCAGCGAATCGGAAGCGTGCAATGCAAGGAACAGCACCGCGTCGACGTGACCGCCGGCCAGGTACCGCTCGAGCCGCTCGACCTCCGTCTCCGGATGCGGCGCGAACAGCACCATCTGCAGTCCATTGACCGCGAGCTCCTTGGCTATCCCGCGCAGCAGCCTCGACAGGAGCGGATCGGCGAAAGTCCGCGAGCCCGGCTCGGGAACAACGACGCCAACTGAATCACTCTTCCTGGTGCCGCGACCTCGCCCATTCCGACCAGATCGTGCGCTGCCGAGTGTCGCCGTAGGCCGTGACGCCGGTTCCAACCGAGTTGAATTATGTGAGTTTGCGGGTCCCTTGCAAGGGACAGCTTTCAGCCGGCCTCGCTCTCCAGCGACGTTGACGGCGCGCGAGACCACAGCGTCGTGCCCACGCGAACGTTGCGGAACACGTCCTCGCTGACCAGGAAACCGACGAAGATCAGCAACAGACCCAGGAACTCACCAAGGAAAAACGACCACGTCACCCCGAATCGGTTCAGGCCGCTCGTGAGGCCTGGGATGAACGCGCCCAGCGCGATCAGGATCGTGGCAGGGACACGGGAGTTGAGCTTGCCCGCGCGGAACGCAGTCCAGGCGCCAGGCAGCGACGCGAAGAAGTTGGCAGTCACCGCGAGCACCGCGAACCGTGCGGGAAGCACGCGCTTTTTCGGCATGTACACGTAAGCCGAGTAGATCGCGCCGAACACGAGGCTCAGCGCGCCGGCGATGTTGAACGGTCCGGTCAGCACCCGCACGTAGCCGGGGAACGCCGACCCGACCGGCACGTGAGTGTTCGGATCGAGCGCATAGCCGGGCGACGCAAGCGAGGCGCCGAGCACGAGATAAGCGACACCGAGCGAGCCAACTGCCAGCACACCCATCGCGATGTGAGGCACGAGCGGCCGCCGCAATGCCGTCGCAAAGATGATGGCGATCCCGCCCACTATCGCCACCCCAAACGTCACCAGGCCAGCGGTCTCGGCGCCCGGGTAGCGAGGTGAGTGGCTGAACAGAAACGACAGCAAGCCGCCGATCAGCACTGTCGCTCCGGCGAAATAGCCGAAGCGCGTCTTGGCCAGCAGATATATGGTCCCCGCGCCGAGATAGGCGGCGACGAAGAAGGCGCCGATCAGGTACCACGCGCGATACAGCGGCTCGCTCCAGCCAAAAGCGCCGCCGATGAATTCGGCCCCCGCGCTGATCCCGTAGAACAACAGGCCGATAAACCACACGAGCTGGAACGCGTGCCTTCTCTGCCACCACTGGTCGAGCACCAGGCCCGCGAAGACGAAGCTCAGAACCGACGAACCCAGCGGCAACACAACGTTCATCACGCTCATGAGTACCCCTCCACCATCGCGACCCTCACCTCATTCAGAAACCAGCCGACGTTCTCCTCCAGGTCCGACCGCCCGACCTTTGCCGCGCCGAGCTCTTCAACACTCGACCGCACGATCTCTTCGAAGACGTGGAATGCGCGCATCGCATCGCCGAGGGACAGCCCCACACCGCGCGCCAGTTCGGCGTACCTCGCCCCGAGCTGGCGGATGCGTTCGCCCCAGTCGCGCTCGGTGTCGGCAAGAAACTCGACCAGCACGTGGACAAGCTCGACGCCCAGCTCGCGCTGTCGCTGCTTCGCCGCGTCGTCGAACCGTGCGTACCAGGCCTCCGCGCTGAATCGACCCTCGCTCGTGGCGATGCGCGCCTGGCCCACCGTCGCATGCATCAGCAGCGACAGGTCCGGCTTGGTGTGCGCCCCAAGGGCGACGACGTCCGACTCGCTGAACCGCCGGTGGCCGCCAGGTGTACGGAAGGTGCGGATGCGTCCCTTGTCCGCCCAATCCCGCAGGGTCGCTGGATGGACGCTCAGGCGCCTGGCCGCCTCGTCCAGGGAGATCCAGCTCGGCATGACGCCGATAGCTTAAGGAAATCTGAGTCGACAGGCGAAACGGCCTTAGATTTCTGGAGGTTAGAGCTCAGAAAGCTCAGGCAAAGAAGACCGTCTCGTCCTCGCCCTGGAGGTGGATGTCAAAGCGCAGGACGCCCCCGTCCGGCCTTGCGAAAAAGGGTATGCCGGCGCTGGGGTTCGACCGCCGACACCACCTCATCCGGCGGCGCACCGGGAAAGTAGATGCGCGTGACGAGCTGCCGAAGCAGGCCGCGGGCGAAGATCGTGACGTTCAAAAACGGCGCCTCGCGCACTACGCAGTGGGACGCGCCCTCGTCATCGGTCCGGCATCGCGCGAACTGATCTTCGTACCACACCTCGAGAAGCGCGTCCGCGACGGGCTCGCCCGCGCCATCGACCACCTGACCTTCGACGCGAACGCCGCCGGCACCATCAATCAGCGGCAGGGCAAATCCAAAGAACGGCTCAACTGTCTGCGAAGGTGTCGGCGTCATCGATCGACCGGCGTCGCGTCGTGACCGCGCAACGTGATGTCCCGCCGGTAACCCAGCGCCCACTGCGGAACTGTGGTGTGGATGTCGAAGCTCGAGATCAAAAGCTCGCGACCCCGCGTATCGGGGATGGAGCCAAGGATCGGGTCGAGCGCGAGCAATGGATCGCCCGGAAAGTACATCTGCGTCACGAGGCGACTGGCGAGAGACGGGCCGAACAGAGAGACTGGACATGCGCGGGACGCCACGCGTTGGTGTGGTTGAGCCACGGATACGCGCCCGGCTTGACCGTCACGAATCGGTAACGACCTTGCGCGTCCGTAAGGCAGCGCCCGGCGCCGGTGAAATTCGGGTCGAGCGGCGCCGGATGATCATCCGCCGGGTCCACGTACCGCCCGGCGGCGTTGGCCTGCCAGACCTCGACCAGCGTATTGCACCGGCCGGCCATCGGAATCGCGAACCACACCACTGAGAACTATCCGTTCGCCCAGCGGCTCACCCGGGTGCTGGCACGTGAGGTCCGCGTCTTCGGGACTCACGGCAAACTGGCCAAATGCAGGTCCGGTCGCGTGGTGAAACCACTCGCGGGACAGCCGGACCGGTGGAAGCTTTGGCGCGCGCTGCACTGTCGCGCGGTATGCGGGGTGCAGGTAGGGTGGCTCGAACCCGACTTCGTCCACGGCCCCTTGACGGCCATTATGAACTGGCGCAAACTCCGATCGTCGGTACACGGAGCATTTGCCTCCGCGCCCTTGACTAAGGAGGAAAAGTCAGGTGGCCATCACTCGACGCGAGATGCTCAAAAGTACGGGCCTGGTCCTGGGAGGGCTGGCCGTGCCAGGCGTCCTGGAGTCGTGCCTCACCTCGTCAAGCTCGACCCCGTCGGGCACCATCAAGATCGGCTACGTCAGCCCGATCACAGGCCCCGCCTCCGGATTCGGCGAACCCGACGCCTACGTGATCGGCCTCGCTCGCAACGCGTTCAAGAGCGGGCTGTCTATCGGCGGCACCAACTACTCGATCGAGATCGTCGCTCGGGACGGACAGTCGAAGCCAGAGGTTGGATCTCAGGTCGCCAACGACCTGATCCAGAACCAGAAGGTCGACTTCATGCTCGCAACCTCGACTCCAGAAACGGTCAACCCGGTCTCTGATGCCTGCGAGGCGGCCGGCGTCCCATGCATCTCGACGGTCGTGCCCTGGGAGGCGTGGTACCTCGGTCGCGGCGGCAAAGTCGGACAGCCCACGCCATTCAAGTGGACGTTCCATTACTGCTTCGGCGTCTTCCAGTTCTTCCTCGCCTACACACACCTGTGGCCGCAGGTCACGACCAACAAGAAGGTTGGCGTGATGTGGCCAAACGACGCCGACGGCAACGCCATTCGCGGGGCGCTGGGCCCGCTGCTGCAGAGCGCCGGCTACACGATCGTCGACCCCGGGCCGTACGAGGACGGCACGAATGACTACACGGCTCAGATCCAGAAGTTCATTCAGCAGGAC
>DATEGL010000008.1:0-3195 GCA_035280145.1 Candidatus Dormiibacterota bacterium
CGCCGCGATGTCAAGGTTCTCGCCCACGCTGAGGTTCTGAAAACAGCGCGCGCCGGACGGTACATAAGACAGCCCGTTACGCGTCCGGCGGTGCGCAGGCCACCCGCTCATGTCGCGGCCGCCGACGCTGACGTGTCCGGAGGCGCCGGGCAGGAGGCCGACGATGCCCCGAATGGTGGTCGTCTTGCCGGCGCCGTTGCGGCCGAGGACCGCCAGCAGCTCGCCGTCCTTCACCTCTGCGCTGAAATCGAAGACGACGTGGCTCTTGCCGTAGCGGACGTTGAGGCCCTCGACCTTGAGCATTTAAGCCCCGAGCTCCTCTTCCTCGAGCTCCCCGAGGTAGACCTTTTGCACGTCGGCGTTGCGCCGGATCTGCTCCGGTGTTCCCTCGGTCAACACGCGTCCCTGATGCATGACGGTGATGGTTCGCGCCGTGTTGAAGACGACCGACATGTCGTGCTCGCAGAAGAGCAGGGTCAGATGCCGCTCGGTGGCCAATCGCCTGACGAGCTCCATCGCCGTCTCGGTCTCATAGGGAGACATGCCTGCGGTCGGCTCGTCGAGCAGCACCAGCTTCGAGCCCAGTGCGAGAGAGATGGCGATCTCGATCGCGCGCTGATCGCCGTGGCTGAGCTGGCCGGCGGGTAGGTCAGACCAGGGCCCCAGTCCAACCGCCTCCACCAGCTCCTGGGCCTCGGCCCTGAACATGCGGTTGGCGATCCCGACGGGACGCACGGTGTAGCCGCGATGCGCCAGCATCGCGTACTGCAGGTTCTGGCGCACCGTGAGCTTGGGAAAGATGGTCGTGATCTGGAACGCACGGCCAATGCCGGTGCGGGCGATCACGTGTGCCGGTTTGCCGGTGATGTCGCGGCCGTCGAACACGACCCGGCCCGAGCTGGGCTTGAGCCGGCCGGTGATGAGATTGAACAGCGTGGACTTGCCGGCGCCGTTGGGCCCGATGATCGCGTGGCGATCGCCCTGCATCACCTCGAGGCTCACGTCCTCGACCGCGCGGAGACCGCCAAAGCTCTTGCTCAGGTTGTCGACCTTGAGCAGGATTTCGCCGGAGCGCACCTCGTCGGCCCGGATCGCCTCCGTCGCCAGCGCTTTGCGCACGTCGATCATGCGGATCGCATCGCCTGCGCTTTCCGCCGCGGGTGCGGAGGCTTCCTCGCCGCGTCGGAAACGCTCGCGGGCGCGAAGGAAGACGCCCGGCGCATCCGAGATGCCGCCTGGCACCACCAGCACCACGCCCAGAACGATGGCGCCGAGGATGATGTCGAACTGGTAAGGGAAGTTCTTCGCGATCGAGTTGTCGAGGATCACGTAGATCAAGGCGCCGACCGCAGGCCCCAGGAATGTGGTCGTCCCGCCCAACAGCGCGACGACAACCGGCTGAGCGTTGGCGGTCCAGTACAGCATCTCCGGATACGCCTGCTGCTGGTACAGGATGAAAAGACCGCCCGCCACGCCGGCGAACAGCGAGGCGACGGTATACACCGCCAGCTCGTACGCCTTGACGTTGATGCCGATCGATGCGGCGCGGTCCCTGTTCTCGCGGATCGACAGCAGTGCGGCGCCGAAGGGCGAGCGGACCAGAAGGAACATCAAAACCAGACACACCGTGACGATCGCCGCGGTGAAGTAGTAGAGGGCCGTGTAGTCGCTCAGCTGATCGGGTACGGCGATCGAGATGCCATTGTCGCCGCCCGTGACGTCGTACCAGCTGAACACGATGGAGAAGAGGAGCTGCGAGATGGCCAGCGTCAGCAGTGAGAAGTACAGCCTGAAGGCGCGCTGCGCGACGAGGCCGGTCACAAAGCCGACCACCGAGGCGACGAACGGCGTCGCGGCGAGCCCGACCCAGATCGGGAGGTGATAGCGGTGAGCAAGCAATGCCACGGTGTAGGCACCCACGCCGAAGTACGCAGCGTGGGCGAACGAGACCATGCCCGTGTAGCCGAGCATCAGGTTGTAGGAGATCGCCCATAGCGCGAGCACGAGGGCCGAGGTGCCGAGAAAGATATTGAACTTGGAGCTTGAATCCGGGTTGACATTCTCGTAAAAGCCCGCCAGCGGCGGGATCAGTGCCGCGAAAAGCACGAGCAGCACGACGACGGTCCAGCGCGCGCCTGCTCCCCGAAGCGAGCGGACGAGGCGCCTCAACTCTCGGTCCGGCCGAACAGGCCCCGCGGCCGAACGATGAGGACCGCCGTCATGATGATGAACACGAACGCGAGCGCGTAAGGACTTGTCGCGGGAATGATCAGCCCGAACGAGATGACCATGCCGACGATCAGCGACCCGACCGCCGACCCGACGATGCTGCCGAGCCCGCCGATGACGCTGATCGCGAAAGCGAGCACGAGAACGTCGGTGTCGATGCTGCCGCTGACTGCCTGGCTCGGAGCAACGATGGCGCCGCCCAGCCCGGCCAGGCCTGCGCCGATCATGAAGACCGTGGTGTAGAGCCGCGTCACGTTCACCCCGGTCGCGTTCAGCAGATCGGGATCTGCGACGGCAGCTCGGATGTTGCGACCGAGGTTTGTGCGGTAGAGCATCAGCCAGACTCCAGCCGCGATCACGATCGCGGCCGCGATCATGAACAACGAGTAGTTCGAATAGCTGTCGCCCGCGATCACGATGTGGCCAGGAATCGGCGAGGCCACAGTTCGGTAGTTGGGCCCGAAGACGATGCGGACGCCGCCGGCGATGACAAGACTGACCGCATAGGTGCCGAGCAGCTGCACCAGGTGTTCGCGCCCATACACGCGCCGCAGCACGATCACCTCGACGATTCCGCCGATCACCCCCGCCACCGCCACCGCCAGCAGCAAGCCGGTCCAGAATCCGAAGCCCGCGCCGAGCTGGTTGGCGATTACCACCGTGACGAAGGCGGCGATCATGTACAGCGACCCGTGCGCCATGTTGATCACGCGCAGGGCGCCGAAGACGAGGGACAGCCCCGCCGCCACGATGAACAGGTAAGCCGCGTTGGTCAGCCCGCCGACCGCGAACAGCAGGATCTGACCTGGCGTCATTTCGGTTCTTGTTTCGTCGTTGCTTCGGCTAGCTCGCCTTCCAGGATGGACAGAGCGCGAAGTCGGATGTGGTGGGGTCGCCGGCCTTCTTCTCGCACTGGCCGCCCTTGATCTCGTTGACCATCTGCTGCGGCATGAGCAGGTCGTCGCC
>DATEGL010000009.1:0-21544 GCA_035280145.1 Candidatus Dormiibacterota bacterium
GTCCGCGAGCCTTCGGAGTTGGGGATGACGACAGGCTCGCCGCCTTCCATGACGGCGATGACCGAGTTGGTCGTCCCCAGGTCGATGCCTACGGTTTTTGGCATTTGTCAGCTGTCCTCCAAGGTGGGATGGATTTGATTCCAGATTGAATACGTCTTTCTCTTTCCCCGCAGCCGGACGTGCAAAACCAAGCCACCACCTAGTCTTTAGGCGATGGCGATCTACGAGCTCGACCCGGTCGACGCCATAGCCGTCTCGGCGGTGGGCGAGCCAGGCCAGCGGCGGTTCTTCCTCCTCGCGACAGGCTCCGGACGCACTCTGACCCTGGGCTGCGAGAAGTCGCAGATCCAGGCCCTGATCCTGCGCCTCCGCCAGATGCTCGAGGTGCAGCAGATCGAGACGCAGCCGATCGAGGTGGCAGAGACCGCTGCCCAGCCGGCTGCCCACAGTCCCGCGCCCGGTGAGCCGGAGTGGCAGATCGGCGAGTTGGGCCTCGGCTACCACGAAGCCCGCGGCATGTTCGTGCTGGTCGCGAGCGAAGGCGCCGCGGCCGGCGAGGGCGGCGAACCGGCCGAGGAAGCCAAAACCGAGGACGCGCCGAGTGTTCGCTTCTGGCTCAGTGCCGACCAGGTCATAGCCTTCTCTAAGCAGGCCGAGTCGGTGCTGTCCGCGGGCAGGCCTCTGTGTCCTCGGTGCGGCCTTCCCATGGACCCCGCCGGCCACCCGTGCCCGGTCATGAACGGTGCCCGCCCCATCTTCTGACCCGGCAGAGGGCCTCCTCCATGACCTGCCTGTCGTCAAGCTCCTGGGGCTGCTCCACGGGGCGTCGAACTACACCTTCCTAGCCCGCCTGGACCCGCACCCGCCCTCCGGGCTGCGCGCGGTCTACAAGCCTGCCCGTGGAGAGTCACCACTGTGGGATTTCGAGGCCGGCACCCTCTACCAGCGCGAGGTCGCGGCATACCAGCTGAGCAGGGCGCTGGGCTGGCCGCGCATCCCACCGACCGTGGTCCGAGAGAAGGCGCCGCACGGTGTCGGCGCGATGCAGCTCTTCATAGATGCCGACCGCCGCCATTTCTTCAGCGAGAATCGCTCGCGCCGAGATGAGTGGCTGCGCGTCGCCCTGTTCGACGTGATCACCAACAACGCGGACCGCAAGTCTGGACACTGCCTCTTCGACACGGACGACAACGTCTGGGTGATCGACCATGGCCTCACGTTTCACGCTGAGCCCAAGCTCCGAACGGTCATCTGGGAGTTCTCAGGGACGCCACTGCCGAGCGAGCTGTGCGGAGACGTGGAGCGGACTCTGCGTGAGCTCGAGCGCGGGGCACTGAACAAAGTTATGGAACAGCTGATCAGCGTGGCGGAACTCCGCATATTGAAACGCCGCCTGCGGGCGGTGCTGGCGCCGGCGTGGCGCTTCCCCGAGCCGACCTCCGCGTGGTCGATCCCGTGGCCTCCGGTGTAACAAAACCGACTCTGCTATCGTTCCGGCGCTTCATGGGGTGGGGGTACTCTCGGTCCGGCTCTGTCCTTGTCATGCTCGGGGCCATCAGCTCAGCCCTGATCCTTTTCTTCATACATGCGCCGGGGGCAAGGGCGGTGTGCGGAACTGCGAGCTCCTCGCCTTGCCCTCCCACCCCGAGTCCGATTCCGGTGCACGCCTTCCTCTCCCTCGACGTGACCTCTGGCAACGCGACCACGGTCATCAACGTCACCGGCGGCCAGTTCCTCCCCAACGAGACTGTCTCGCTGTACTGGGACGACGCATCGAGGGTCGCCGGCGGCGCGACCGCCGACGGTGGCGGCAGCTTCAACACTCGCGTCAAACCGTTCTCATCCGACTCGCCCGGCATCCACAAGCTGTGCGCGAGCGTGGCGCCGAACCCGTGCGCGAACTTCACCCTCCTGGCCGCGGTCCCGTCACCCGCGGCGTCCCCGAGTCCCAGTCCGTCGACGTCACCCTCGCCGGACCAGACCCCTTCGGACCAGGCGGCGGCAAGCCCGCCCGCCACGCTCAGCGGTCTCGGCGTCATCATGAGCCCGCCGTTCGTTTTTCTCCCGATCGCTGGAGTTCTTTTCATCCTTCTGTCGGTGGGTTACTGGCTCGTCAACCGCTCGCAGCGACCGCGGGTCGCCCCACTCCCGTCTGCGTCAGTCGTGCACCGCGCCATGCGGCCCGACTACAGTGCCGGCTTCGGGGCACCCCCAACCCCACCCGCGCCCACCGAACCGGCTGCTCCAGCACCCCCGAGCGCGACGACGCCGCCGGCTCAGGATCCTGAATGGGGTCCACCGGTCGAGTGGGGCACCGGCTCCAGCGGCGGCTGGGGCTTCCCCGAGCCCCCACCCTCGGACGACGACTCGCCGGAGAACCCGCAGCCAAAGGACTGAATCCGGCCTACGGCTGCACCTCGGTACGGAGCGCGGGGGAGTCTGGCCTCCCCTGCGGAACCCCCACCGTTGCGCGCCACGCCTGGTCGCGTCTGGCGGTACCCGCCGGGAGACGGCCGGAGTAAATCCGACCTCCGGCCACACCTCGTAGTTTCCTTCGGCCGCGGTCGAACTTAGTATTCGGCGGAGTGTCTCTCCTCGAAGTGCGCGAGCTGAGCGTCCGCTTCGGTGGAGTCGTCGCCCTCGATCGAGTTTCCTTCTCGGTGGAAGAAGGCCAGGTCGTCGCCCTCATCGGACCCAACGGCGCGGGCAAGACCACGCTCTTCAACGTTGTCTCCCGCGTGTACAGGCCCAGCGGCGGCACCGTGCTGATCGACGGGCGGTCGGCGCTGTCGATCAGGCCGCACAACGTGGTGCGTCACGGACTCGCCCGGACGTTTCAGAACGTCGCCCTCTTCCGCACCATGACGGTGCTCGACAACGTGCTGGTCGGAGACCACGCGCAGACTAAAAGTGACTGGGTCCAGGCCTCGGTACCGCTGCCTCGAGCGATGGCCGCCGAGGCAGCCTCTCGCAAACGGGCGCTGGAGATGATCGACTTCGTCGGTCTCGGCTCGTACGCCCACCGACCGGTCGCCGCTTTGCCGTTCGGAATTCAGAAGCGCGTCGAGCTCGCCAGGGCGCTCGTGTCAAAGCCTCGTCTCCTGCTCCTGGACGAGCCGGCCGGCGGAATCAGCCACGAAGAGGTGGACGACGTTTCCCGCCTCCTTCGCCGCGTCCACAAAGAGCTCGGCGCGACCATGCTCCTGGTCGAGCATCACATGGCTTTTGTCATGGGGATCTCAGACCGCGTCGTGGTACTCGACTTTGGCAAGAAGATCGCCGAGGGGAGCCCGGCGGAGGTGCGGCGAAACCAGGCCGTGATCGAAGCGTATCTGGGGGCAGCGTAGACGTGGCCGCACTCCTCGAGTTGGAGGGTGTTCGCGCAGGCTACGGTCCGACGTCGGTTCTGCACGGTGTGTCGCTGTCGGTGCCCGAGGCCGGCGTTGTGTCGCTGCTGGGCGCCAACGGCGCCGGCAAGACCACGACGCTGCGAGCCATCACGGGAGGCGTGCGGTGGAGCGGGGACATCCGTTTCGACGGCCGCTCGCTGCACAGGATGTCGACGGAGGCCATCGTCCGCCACGGCGTGGCGCACGTGCCCGAGGGTCGTGGGATCTGCACCGAGCTGACCGTCGACGAAAACCTGAAGCTGGGCGCCCACCGGCGTCACGACAAGGACGGGGTCAAGAAGGACTACGCACGGGTATTCGAGCTGTTCCCAGTGCTCAAGGAACGACGCCGACTCTCAGCCAGCACCTTGTCGGGCGGCGAGCAGCAGATGCTGGCCATCGCACGCGGGCTGTTGATGAAGCCCCGGCTGATGCTCCTCGACGAACCCTCGCTGGGCCTGGCGCCGCTCGTCGTCAGGTCGATCTTCGAGGTCATCAAGACGATCAATAAGGACGATGGCGTCGCGGTGCTACTTGTGGAGCAGAACGCTCGCATCGCGCTCGAGCTGTCCACGACCGCTTACGTGCTGGAGGTCGGACGCGTAGCCCTCGAAGGCCCAAGCGCACAGCTGCAAGGCGCCGATTCCGTGCGCCGTTCGTACCTGGGTTACTAGCAATGCAGGAGTTCTCTCAGCAGGTCGTCGGCGGCATCGCCACCGGCGGGATCTTCGCGAGCCTGGCCCTCGCCCTGGTCCTCATCTACAACGCAATGGGGCTGGTGAACTTCGCGCAGGGCGAGATGGCCATGCTCGCGACCTTCGTCGCGTACTCGCTGATCAGTCGCGGGATAAGCTACTGGATCGCGTTTCCGCTGACCCTTGTCCTCGCCTTCGTGGGCGGTCTCGCGATCCAACGTATCGTCATCCGGCCGGTGGAGCGGGCGCCGATTCTCACACTGGTGATCATCACCCTGGGCCTGGCCACGCTCCTGAACGGACTTGCCGGCTTCATCTTCGGTTACGTGCCCCGATCGTTTCCAAGCCCATTCTCCGCGCAGAGTCTCGGCCTGGCCGGGGTCTTTGTCAGCTATCGCGACCTGGGCGTGATCGCGATATCGAGCGTCGTTCTACTCGCCGTATACGTGCTGCTGCAACGAACCACGCTTGGGCTGACCCTGCGCGCGGCCGCACACCATCCGGAGGCAAGCCGTCTGCTGGGAGTGCATGTGAGCTGGATGCTGGCGCTGGGATGGGGGCTCGCATCCGCGGTCGGCGCGGTGTCCGGAATCATCGTCGCGCCAACGTTGCTGCTCGAGCCGAACATGATGCAGTCGATCATCATCTACGCCTTCGCGGCGGCCGTCCTGGGCGGCATCGAAAGCCCCCTCGGTGCCGTGATTGGCGGGCTGCTCGTCGGCGTGACGATCAACCTCGCCGGCGCGTACCTCCCGTTTGTCGGCGGTGACCTCCAGCTCGCGGTTGGCCTGGCGATCATCGTCGCCGTGCTGCTCATCAAGCCCAACGGTCTCTTCGGTCGAGCCGCGGTTCGCCGCGTTTGATGGGTCGCCTGCGCAGCGCGCCGCCCCGGTATTGGCTGGTCGCTGTCGCCGTCCTCTTCTTCATCGGTCTCCCCACGGTCATCAGCAGCTTCCTGGCGAGCGAGTGGACTCTTGCCCTCGTGTTCGCGATCGCGATCATGGGCCTCAACATCCTCGTCGGGTACAGCGGACAGCTGTCGCTCGGCCACGGCGCGTTTGTGGCGCTTGGCGCGTACACGTCGGCGATCCTCGCCCACCGCTACCACATGGACTACCTCGTCACGATCCCGATCGCCGGGCTTCTCACCGGAATCGTGGGCTTCGCATTCGGCTTCCCAGCCCTTCGTCTGTCCGCGCTCTATCTCGCCCTGGCGACGTTTTCGCTCGCGGTTGTTGCGCCAAGCCTCATCAAGCGACCGAAAGACCTGACTGGTGGCGTGCAGGGCATTCTCATCTCCCAACCCGACCCGCCCGACTTTGCGAGAAACGGGTTCGCCACGATCACCGGCAACGCGATGACTAGCGAGCAGTGGATCTATTACGTCACGCTCGTCTGCGCGCTCATCCTGTTCTGGCTCGCCTGGAACCTGGTTCGGAACCGGCCTGGAAGAGCCATGCGGGCCATCCGCGACGGGGAGGTGGCGGCCGCGGCGTCCGGCGTGAACATCGCCGGTTACAAGACGCTGGCGTTCGGGATCTCGGCCTTCTACGCCGGCGTCGCCGGTTCGCTGTATGGATTGGCGATCGGCTTCGTCAGTCCCGACGCGTTCCCGGTGTCGCTCTCCATCCAGCTCCTGGTCGGCGCCGTCATCGGAGGTCTTGCCTCCATCCCGGGCCCCCTGCTTGGCGCCATCTTCGCCTACTTCCTACCTATCGAGTCGAACCAGTGGGTACCCAGCCAGACCTGGATCCCGGACCAGATCACCTCGACCGTCAAGAACGCGGGGCCGGCGGTTTCCTACGGCGTGGTGCTGATCCTGGTCATGATCTTTGCCCGAAACGGGCTGGTGGGTCTCGTGATGAGCGGTTACGGGGTGTTGAGGCGGCGGCTGCGTGGGGCCGGCGATCGGGAGACTGGACAGATGCCGCCCGACCCTCAGACTGCTTAAATACATGTCCATCAAAAGGGGAGGAATTTCTATGGGCAGAATCGGACCACGCCTGGCCGCGGTAGCGGCCTTCGTTTTCGCTGTGGCGGCGTGCGGTGGCTCGTCGGGGCAGACCGCTCAGTCAGACGTAGGCGTGACGAGCAACTCGATCCTGCTCGGCAACACCAACGCACTATCTGGGGCGGCCGCCGCTTACGGCACGATCTCGAACGCCGAGAACGCCTACTTCACGTACGTCAACAACAACCAGGGCGGTGTCAACGGCAGAAAGATCACCTTGAAGGTCCTGGACGACGGCTACAACCCGGCGAACACCGTCCCCTTGACACACCAGCTGGTCGAGCAGGACCAGGTCTTCGCCATGTTCAGCGGCCTGGGCACCCAGACCCAGACTTCGGTCCAGGGCTACCTGAACGGCAAGAAGGTGCCGCAGCTGTTCGTCGCCACGGGCGCGACCACCTGGGGCAAGGACTACAGCTCAAACAACTGGACGCTTAGCTGGCAGCCCCCATACCAGGGCGAGTCACACATCTACGCCGCTGACGTCATGAAGAACCACTCCAGTGCCAAGATCGGCGTGCTCTACCAGAACGACGACTACGGCCAGGACTACCTGAAGGGATTGACCGACGGCCTTGGCTCCAGCGCATCATCGCTGATCGTCGACAAGGAGAGCTACGACACCACCGCCACGAGCGTCGGCGCGCAGCTGACCAAGATCAAGGCTTCGGGAGCTGACACGCTCTTCCTCTTCACGACGCCGGGCTTCACGATCAAGGCTCTCGTCACGGTGACCGTGTTGCACTGGGAGCCCACGATCTACCTGAACTCAGTCTCCAACCCGCAGGTCTACATGGGCATCGCGGCAAAGAGTGGTGCGGCGCTGAAGAACGTCACCAGCGTCGGCTACATCAAGGACCCGACCGATCCCCAGTGGGCGAACGACGACGGAATGAAGCTCTACAAGACGGTGATCGCCAACTGTGCGACCTGCAACGTGAACGACGGCTTCAACATCTACGGCGTCGCGGTCGCGTACACCATGGTCGACGTGCTGAAGCAGGCCGGCCAGGTGATGACGCGCAAGAATGTCATGGACATCGCGGCCAGCAACCTCAACGAGAACAATCCGTTCTTGCTGCCGGGAGTCAAGGTTAAGACGACCTCAACGGACCATTTCCCGATCATGCAGGAGCAGGTAATCACCTGGAGCGGCACCGGTTGGACGCTTCAGGGCAGCCTGATCAACGAGCGGGGAACCATCAAGTAAGGCATCGGATAGCAGGTAGCCTCAAGCCGTACTGGCTGCAGGGCTACCTGCTTCTCTACACCCCGATCGGCCTTTTTGCGGACAGCCGCGTCACCGCCGTTTGGCAGCAGTACGTCCTCGGTCTGCTGACCTTCACCGTCCTCTATCTGGCGGCGCTGAAAGCCCCGCGGGAGCAGCGCGCGCAGGTGTGGACGTGTGTGGCGCTGGCGACGTGCTTCGAGATCTTCGGATCGCTGGTGTGGGGCGTCTACCGGTACCGATTGCACAACCTGCCTCTCTTCGTGCCGCCGGGGCACGGGATCGTCTACCTGTTCGGACTGCTGGCGGCTTCGACGCCAGTCGTCCAGCGACACGGCCGGCGCGTGGCGTACGTGGTTCTCGGCGTTGCAGGCGCCTGGGCTTTCGCCGGCCTCACCGTGCTGCCGTTAACGACCGGGCGCATCGACGTCCAGGGCGCGCTGTGCCTGCCTCTCTTCGCCTACTTCCTCCTGCGGTCGCCCCGATGGCCGTTGTTCGCCGCGATCTTCATCATCGTCAGCGAGCTCGAGATCTGCGGCACGTCATTCGGCAACTGGTACTGGATGCCCACAGCACCATGGACGCACATCCCATCCGGCAACCCGCCCTCGGTCATCGCGGGCGGTTACTGCGTGATCGACGCCTCGGTGCTGATTGCGCTGTGGATCTACAGGGTTGGCTTGAAGACCATCATGACGAGGATCAGCAGCACCGGCACCGCGAGCGAAGCGCCGATGATGGCCGTGCGTCTGTCCAGCGCCTGGTACGCAGAAGATGTCACGTCGCCGGAGTCGGCGAGCTTGACCTGATTGCGCAGCGAGATGGTGTAAGTCACACCGCCTGCGATGAGAACGGCGAACAGGATCAGGGCGAGAACGATCCAGAGCTTGAATCCCCAGTTGCCGGCGAAGATCATCAACAGTCCTGTGATGAGCACCACGCCATACGACGGATTGGCGATGCGGTCGTCGATGAACTTGATTCCCTTCAGCGCAAACGCCGCGTGAGAGGGTTCATTTCCAACTCGAGCGTTCCAGACCCCATACGTGATGTTGGCGCCCACGGCCGTGATCGCGGCCAGGATGTGGATGAACTTGAGAACGATATAGAACGAGAACATCAGCGAAGCGCCACCGTGGCCGATCCGACCGTTGTTCGTTTCCCCGACTCGTCCTCGCCCCAGACCTCGAGCTCGACCTCGCTGCCCTCAACTCGCGCCACGCGCCCGCGGCACCGATAGGGACGGGCCGGTTCATCGATCCCGCGGTAGCTGACCTCGAACGATTTCAGCGTACCCTGGTCACCGACCCAATCGGTCACGAGCTGGCCTAGAAAGGACGCTTTCAGCAGCCCGTGGAGGATCACTCCCGGCAGGCCGACGCTACGTGCATAGGCCTGGTCGTAGTGGATCTCGTAGAAGTCGCCCTGCGCGCCCGCGTATTGGACGAGCTGCCGCGTGGTCGGATGCTTGACCAGCTCCGGCAGCTCTTGCCCCACTTCAACTTTCATCGACGGATGAGCGTCCCGCGGAGCCGGGCGACCAGCTCGCCGCGCTGGTTCGTGTAGCTGGTGTCAAAGACGATGAAAAGCATTTCCCCGGCCGAGCCTGCCTTGTCGTAGACATCCGCCACGTGGCTCTGGGCGGTGATCTGGTCGCCGATCACGACCGGTGCGAGGTACTCGAACCGGTTGCCGCCGTTCAGCCAGCCCTTCCCGAAGTCCTCCGCGTCGGTGAGATGGAGAGCAGCCGGAGCGAGGGCCACGAGGAAGGTCGGTGGCGCCTCTTTCGTCCATCTCGGATTCGGGTCGCCGATCGCCTCGACGAACCTGCGCACATGTCCAGCCTCCACGGTCGTCGTCGTGGCTGGTCCATCGACGCCGATGCGCGTCTTGACCCGATCGATTATGTCGACAATCGTGGTGCTCATCGACCTCGGGGAAGGCCAAGCACGCGCTCGGCGATGATGTTGCGCTGGATCTCAGACGAGCCTGCGTAAATCGTCTCGGCCTGGGCCCACATCCAGGCGTACTGCCAGCGTCCGTCCTCGATCGTGAACCCAGATTCAGGCGCCAGCGCCCCATACATGCCCTCGACGCCGATCGCTGTCTCCTGCATCCGCTTGTCCATCTCGCTCCAGTACAGCTTGGTGACGCTCGCCTCAGGTCCGGGCGCGTGGCCGTGCTGCGCCCTGGTGAGGTTGCGCAGGCCGTTGAGCCGGAAGACGTGCGCCTCGATCTGAGCCTGGGCGATCTTCTGCCGGATCTGGGCGTCGCTGCCGGCGCCTCGCGCGCGGGCAAGCGCCGCGAGCTCGGCCACGACGCGCTCGAACCGTGCAGCCTGGGCGAGGCCGCCGCGCTCGAAGCCGAACACGATCATCGCGGTCTTCCACCCGTCGCCAGGCGCGCCGACGAGGTCGCGATCGTCGACCTCCGCGCCGGTGAGAAAGATCTCACAGAACTCGCCGCCTCCGGTCATCTGCTTGATGCGGCGCACCTCGACGCCGGGCTGATGCATGTCGACGAGAAAGAAGCCGATACCGCGATGCGGTTCGGCCGCGGGGTCGGTACGGGCGAGCAGGAAGCTCTTGTCGGAGTAGTGCGCACCGCTGGACCAGGTCTTCTGCCCGTTCAGGACCCATTTGCCGTCACGTCTCTCGGCCTTCGTGCGCAGGCCGGCGAGGTCGCTGCCAGCGTCAGGCTCGCTGAAACCCTGGCAGAAGATGAGCTCGCCGCTCAGGATTTTCTCGACGTAGGCCTGCTTCTGCCAGTCGGACCCGAGGGCAACCAGCGTTGGCGCCAGAAGCGTCACGCCGAGCCGGCCCAGGATTCCCGGAGCGCCGGCTGAGGACATCTCCTCCTGGTAGATCGCCTGCATGACCGGCGTCGCGCCCCGGCCGCCCGCCTCTTTCGGCCAGCTCAGCTTCAGCCAGCCGCCTTCGTGGAGGCGGCGCTGCCAGTCGCGCTGGATCTCGGTCTCCTCGTCCTCGCGGTAACCGCCGACGCCGCGATGCCGCCACTCGGGAGGGAGGTTGTGTTCGAGCCAGGTGCGTACCTCGTGCCGGAAGGATTCCTCTTCGGGCGTGAATCCGAGATCCACGGTTTCGAGGATAGTCAAATCGAGCAAACTGGGGTTATGGCGGCAGAAGTGCTGTGCGGGCGCTGCGGGGCGCTCCTCGTCGATCCGAACGCACCATGTCCCCGATGTGGGGCGCCGGCGTCAGGCGGCTACGCGAGCCCTGTCGTCAGGCAGCGCAAGAGTCCCATGCTTGCAGCTGCTCTGGCTATCGTGCCGGGGCTCGGCCACTTCTACCTCGGCCACAACCTGAAAGGCCTCGCCTACCTCCTGGGCATCGGCGGCCTGCAGTTCTTCGGTCTCGACCTCGACCTGACAGTGATCGGGGCGGCGGTCGGTGTACCGCTCGAGCTGGGCGGCGGGACGCTGTGGGTCTTCAGCATCATCGACGCGTATCGAACCGCCAGAAGCATGGAGTCCGGAAGAAGCTAGCTCCGGCGCCTCCGCTTCGTCGTCGTCTTGCGTCGCCGGCCGTTCGCCGGAGCTGCCTTCTTGGTTCGCTTGCGCGTGGCGGTAGCTCCAAGAGCGCGTTGCACCCGTCGCGAGATCGTCCGGATGCCCCGCTCGACACCTTTCGTCGCCTCGGACTTGCGGGCGCGGTCAGTGAGCCGCTTTACCTCACGACGAAGCTGCCGATTCTTGCTGATCAGCTCCGCGACCATCGAATTCAGCTGAGTTACGAGATCTCCACCTGCCGACCGCTTGTGCGGTGCGCGATTTTTCGAACCAGGCGGCCTGCCTCGGCGGCGCGGTGCATTCTGCTGTGCTTCCTCAGGTGCCATTTCCTCTCCTATGAATAAGAAATAGGGCCCAGAAATTGTAGCTGGGCCCTATCAAATTCTCGATCAGGCGGTCAATCAGGCGGCCGCAAGCAATTGCTGTTTGGAAAGACTCTTCAATCCCTCGCGCGCAAGCTCGTGTGCGGGATTTGCCTTGCGACTCACATAACGAACCACTCGCCATCCGCGCCGGCATCGCTCGCGAACTTCATGCACTGCCATGCGGAAGCTGTCGCTTGATGGCATCCGGCTGCGCACGACGGGAGCGCAATCCGTGCGCACGATCACGCGGTGATATGGCCACCGTGCGGCGGCGAGATCGAGCGCTCCCGCGCAGACATGTGCCTCGAGCTGAGCCGATCCTCCGAAATGCGAGAAACCGAACGATTCCGTGTACACGGCTCGGCCTCTAACAAAAACGGCCAGGCCACATCCGGCCCGGCCGTGCCTGTCTAGCGCGGCGTCTACATAGATGACCAGGCACTCCCGCAAACTGAACTCCTCCCGTATGGCGGCCGGAGCGGCTGAACCGCCCCGCCAGGATTTCGGAAGAGCCTAACACGATGTTGCGCGCTTGTCCCTGGTCGAACACAAGATGTAGGGTCAGTCGACCGGCGGCAGTTCAGTCCCCATTGCATGGTAGCCACCGTCGACGTGCACCAGCTCGCCAGTCGTCATGTCCAGGTAGTCCGAAAGCAGGACCGCGACCGCCCGACCGACCGGCGACCTGTCCTGCAGGCTCCACCCCATCGGCGCCCGCTTTTCCCAGACCTCTTCGAAGTCCTTAAAGCCTGGGATGCCGCTCGCCGCGAGGGTTGCAAGCGGACCTGCACACACTGCGTTGACGCGAATTTTGTACCGGCCCAGGTCGCGTGCGAGGTATCGCGTCACCGATTCCAACGCTGCCTTGGAAACTCCCATCCAGTCGTATTTCGGCCATGCGTTGGTCGAATTGTCGAAATCGAGTGTGACCATCGACCCGCCGTGTTCCTGCATCAAGGGCAGAAAACCGCGCGCCATCTCTTTGAACGAAAAGGCGCTCACCTGCAGCGCGGTGGCGACGCTTTCCCAAGGGGTGTGGAGAAATTGACCACCGAGAGCGTCGGCGGGAGCAAATGCGACCGAGTGCACGAGGCCATCGAGCCGATCCCACCGTTTTTCTGTCTCTTTGAAAGCGCTGGCGATGTCGGATGGCTTGGTAACGTCCATCTCGAGAATTTCCGGCACGGGATTGAGCTTCTTCGCGGTCATCTGCGTGATGCTGGTCATCCGACCGAAGCTCGTGAGTAGGATCTCGGCGCCTTCCCTTTGCGCTTCCTGCGCGATCGCGAAACCGATGCTGCGCCGGTCGGACATGCCGGCGATGAGGATTCGTTTGCCTGTGAGGATCATCGGGACTTAACTCTAAGGTTCCGGGCCGGTGGCCACCGGCGCGTCACGGCGCGACCAGTCGCTCCACGAGCCAGCGTACAGGCGAGCGCCAGGAAAACCTGCAAGCGCCATCCCGATCAGGTGGTGGGTTGAATTGACGCCCGATCCGCAGTAGAAGACGGCCCCGTTTTCCGCACCAAGCCGCACGTACTGGGCGCGAAGCTCCTCCGCCGATTTGAAGCGGCCGTCAGCCGCGAGGTTGTCCGTGTACGGCGCGCTCAGGGCGCCCGGAACGTGGCCTGCTTTGGGATCGATCGGCTCGGTCTCACCCCGGTACCGCGCGCCGGCCCGCGCATCGATGATCGGGACATCGCGCAGGGCGCGAACGCCCACATAATCGAGGACCAGGCTGGTGTCGGCCGCTGTGGCCTCGAAGTCGCCAGGCGACACTGCTGGTACTGCCGACGTGAGCGGTTCTCCCCATGCCTGGATGCCGCCGTCCAGAACCGCCCGGGCGTGGTGCCCGAAGTAGCCGAGCAGGAACCACAGGCGTGCCGCGACAGATCCTCCCGCGTCGTCATAGACCACGACCATGGAGTCTTTTCGCATCCCGGCTCCACGCATCGCGGCCTGAAACTGCTCATCGGTCGGGAGTGGATGCCGGCCCGATCCTTCAGCCCCTGACACCTCATCGAGGTCAACGAACACCGCGCCGGGCAGGTGTCCCTTGAGATATTCCTCGCGACCGTTCCGGCCCTTCAGGTACCAGCGGAAGTCGACGACCTGGACGTTGTCGTCGCCAATGTGCTCGCGAAGCCAGCCTGCGGTGACGAGCGGCCCGAATGACATCAGGCGACTCGCACGTCATGGCAGAAATGGACCGCGTGCGGCTTCATGTCATGGAGCCTGTGCAGCGACCGCATCCAGTCCTCGCGGTCGGCGTGCTGTCCCGGCCACCTTGTGAGGTCTGCCCTGTCCGCCTCGCGGTAGATGTCCGCGGTGTACGCCGCGTCGCCGATCATGACGGCGGCCCCATCGTCACCTTCGACCAGGATGCTTTGATGGCCGACGGTGTGGCCCGGCGTCGCCACAGCGCGCACGCCGTCAGCGATATCCGCGTCGCCATCGAGCAGCTCGAACCGCGCCCCGGCGAAGTCGAACCACTTGATCGCGTCGCCGCCCTTACGCGCCCGCTCCAGCTCCGCGCGCTGGACGTAAAACGGCGCGTGCTTGAAGACCGCGTTCTGGCCGCAATGGTCGAAGTGAAGGTGGCTGTTGATCACCATCTTCACGTCGACCGGGCTGAGGTCGTGCTCGGCGAGCGCGTCCGCCATGTGCCGGTTCACCACTCCCCATTCCCTGATCAGGTCCTCGTCACCCCATCCGATCCCGGTGTCGACCAGGATCGCTCCCGCTCGCGGGTGCTTGATCACAAATCCGTGCACCGGGATCCGGTTTAGGCCCGCGATCCGCGCGAGGTGCAGGCGGACGATTTCCATGTCTAGGCGATGAAGGGCGACACAGCGAACACACCGAACAGCAGCGCGACGTAGACCATCGAATAGGTCCAGAGCCGCCGTGTCCAGCGACGCCCGTCGAGGTCCAGCAGCGCCATGGCCACGAGCCCCGCGCCCAGCACGATCGCGCCGGCGAGGTACACGGCGCCGGCCGAGCCGGTGAAGAACGGGACAAGGCTGGCGGCCACGGTCAGGGTCGCGTAGACGACGGTCTGTCGCTTCGCCGACTGTTCTCCTGCGACGACCGGCAGCATCGGGATGTTTGCCCGCGCGTAGTCGGTCTTGATGAGCTGGGCGAGCGCCCAGAAATGAGGTGGCGTCCAGAAGAAGATCACTCCGAAGAGGGCGAGAGCCGTGAGGTCGAGATGACCGGTGGCGGCCGCCCAGCCGACGAGCGGCGGTATTGCCCCAGCCGATCCGCCGATCACAATGTTTTGCGGCGTCGAGCGCTTGAGCCAGATCGTGTACACGAAGACGTAGATCAGCGAGCCGGCCAGCGCGAGCGCAGCGGCAAGCAGGTTGGCTCCTGCCCACAGCACAGCGAAGGCCAGGACATTGAGCACGATGCCAAGCACAAGAGCGTGCCAGGCGGGAATCCGGCCGTTGGGCAGCGGCCTTTGGCGGGTGCGATTCATAGCTCCGTCGATGTCGCGGTCGAACCAGCAGTTGATGGCGTGAGCTCCACCCGCGGCGAAAGTGCCACCAACAAACACGGCGGCGACAGCTGTGAGGCTCGGATGGCCATGCGCCGCCGGGATCATCACTCCGACCGCGGTTGCGTCCAGAAGGACGACGACGCGGAGCTTGAGCAGGCTGAGGTAGTCGCGCAAGGCGCTCATACGGTTCGCTTGTCCACGGCAAGGCGTGAAAGTGCCGGTGATCGATCTGCTCGGGGAACGCCCAGCAAGGCGATCGAGAGCATGCCCGCCCAGACGAGTGTGGCGATTGCCACGTGCAGGCCGTTGTAAAGCGACGCGTCGGTCACGGCCGCTCCCGCGCCAACCGCAACCTGCAGCCCGAGCGCGACAACAGTCGCTACCGCGACCATCCTCGATTGAGGTCGCCGCAGCGCTGCGACCAGGACATAGACGAGGATCGCGCCCAGCACAACGACCCCCCCGCGGTGCAGCATCGTGAACGCGTTTGTGCCGGCAAAGTCGAACGCGAAGCCGTTGCCACAAAGCGGCCATGAGTGGCAGCCCTCATCAGCCTTGCTGGCGACCACGGTAGAACCCGTAAGCATCAACACGTACGTTGCCGCGGCAGCCACTGAGGCGCCGCGGACGGCGACGCCGGACGAGGCAGGCAGCGACATGATGGCGGTCGCGACGAGGAAACCCAGGATGAGCATGGCCAGTCCGAGGTGCGCCACCACGAGCCACGGCTGCAGCTCGTTTGCCACGACGACGCCGCCGAGCGCGCCCTCGGCTGCGATCGCGACGAGCGAGGCGGTGGCCAGCCAGGCGACCACAGGTCGCTGGGTTCGAAATACGACCCAGGCGAGGACGACGGTGGCGATGAGCAACAGGCCGGTGATCGTGCCGACAGTCCGGTGCGTGTACTCGATGATCGAGTGGATGTCAGCGGCGGGATAGGGCCGGCCGTGGCAGAGCGGCCAGTCCGGGCAGCCGAGCCCGGAGCCCGTGACGCGGACTATGCCACCGAGAGCGATCTGCAGGTACGCGAAAAAGGCGGTCGCGAACGCAAGGCGCCGGAAAAATCCGACCGAAGTCATGCGCAGGCCAGTCTACTGACTGCCCAGGTTCGACAACTCCGACGCGAGCACCCGCTCATCGAGCTGGCCGACCTGGCGCCGGTCGATCGTGCCGTCCGCGCGGACGAACACTGTCGTGGGAAGGCCCGTGATTCCGTAGGCGCGTCCAACGCTCAGGTCCCCATCCAGCAGGGCCGCCCCGTTGATGCCCAGACCGCCGAGAAATGTCCGCACCACCTGCGACGTCTCGCCCCAGTTGATGAGGACAAGGCGAGCGCCGGGGTGCGCATCCACCTGCTGCTGAAGGAGCGGCATCTCCGCCTTGCACGGAGGGCAATCGCTCCGCCAGAAATTGATGACGAGCGGCTGCCCCGCCAGTCCGGCCAGCGTCACCGTGCCACCGGCGGTCGAAGGCAGGGCAAAGCTCGGGGCTTTGCCTCCGCTTGATTGCGAGGACTGCTCGGGACCGGCGATGGTCAACAGAGCCTGAAGCACGTCGGTGGCTCCCCAGCCATCGCCGCCGCCCGCCAGCTCGGCGAGACCTTCCGCGCTCAACGATGTGACGAGGTTCGCGGGCATGCCGCCGCCAACGTTCGGCACCCCTCTGTACACGAGCCGGATGTAGCCGTGGCGATCGACCAGCACGAGCGTCGACGTGTGCGAGTCGCCAGCAGCCAGGTCGACACCGAATGGTTTCCAGAAAGAGGCGACCTGGTCTGGGGTCCCGGTCGCAAACTCCCAGGTGGCGCCGTAACGCGTCTTGTAGTCGAGCAGCACCGCCGGTGTGTCGGTTGTTGGATCTGTCGTGACCTCGGCCAGCGTCACGTTGGCGGGGAGGTGCTTTGCGAGCTGGAAGAAAAGCGCCGTGTACAGCGGGCATGTTTCATGGCACGTCGTGTGGAATGCGGCGATCACAACGTCCTTGCCCGCGGTGGCGAAGGAGGTGAAGCCGCGCAGGTTCTGGTCGACCAGGTCGAACTGCGACATCGGAACGAATGTGCCGGCCAGCTCTCCCAGACCGAGGTTGACCGCGTCGTTGCCTGCGTAGACGGCGCCGGGAATCAGGTTGCCTGCCTCGATGCCAAGCAGCAGCGGCTCCACCTGCCCGGCCGTGACCGTGACGGTGGCCCGCTCCACGTCGCCCCGAAACCTGATGTGCTCGTAGGTGCCAACCGGAAACGCCAGCAGGAGCAGCTCCCGCTGCTGTGGCGCGGCCGGGACCGATCCCAACACGTCGCCGGCCGCGATCCACGACCCGTCGTCGCGCTCGAGGGAGAGCGCCGTCGCAGGCAGCGACCCGGCCGTCCGCCCGGCGCCAACGATCAGGAGCGAGCCGGTCGGCGCCTGGAGACGCGGAATCGCCCAGAGAGCGGCCACGACGAGGATGCCCAGCGTCACGGCCGCGACCCAGATCAGCCTGGTTCGGATCTATGTCACCTGCGACGGGGCCATGTAGCGCGCTGCAACCTTGTCGATGTACGCAGCGCACATGTCGGCGATGGCGGAGCTCTCGATCTGGATCACGTTCTCGGCGTTGCTCTCGCCGCTGTGCGAGAGGTTGAAGCTCCCGGCGTAAACGTAGTCGTCCGCGACCAGGAGCTTCGCGTGCATGAAATCGTGTATCGAGCCCTTCGCATACGGCGTCGATCGCTTGGAGCCGAACTGCACCGACGCGATGATGCTCTTGAAAGCTGCGATCTTCCAGGTCGCGCCCTGCTGCGTCGCCCACTGGCGCTGGACCTCGTCCATCTGCGTGGCATCGTACACACCGCCGATGTCGACCTTTTTCTGCTCGACGACTTCCGCAAGCGTCCCGAGAATCGGGCCTGACGTCATGACCGGCGAGCAGACACGGATGCGTTTCTCGGCAGACGCCAGCGAGCGCGACATCGCATGCACCAGCTTCAGGCTGCGACCCGGACAGAAGTAGGGTCGCACGCGCGTGCTGTCGGCGAGCACGGACCAAGAGGACGAGTTCCGTCCCGACAGGGCCACCACCGGTTTGTCCCACAAACCCTGGAAGTTGACCGCGTAATCGGCCGCGACCTCACCTGACGCGACGGTGAACACGACGTTCTCTTCGCGCGTCCACGAGTCATTGGTCCAATTGGTGGAGCCCGTCAGCAGCGCCGGCGCGTCGCTCCCCGAGTCGCGGACGACGTATTTGTGATGCATCAGGTCCGGAACGCCCGGGACCGGCTTGACGTCCACTCCGGCGCCTTCGAGCCGGTGCACGAAATCCCAGTCGATCTCGGGTGGCGGCGGCTCAGGGATTGCCTGCGAATGGTCCTGGTTGAACATCAGGCGCACCTTGACGCCGCGCTTGACCGCAGCAGCGAATGACGCCAGCACCGCGTCGGCTGGCGATTGCTCGAGCCGCAGGTCGTAGATCGCAACGTCCAGGGACCGCGTCGCGCCGTCGAGAAACGAGACCAGCCGCTGAGCAACCGCGTCGGCGGCCTGGCCGCCGTCGGTCAAGAAGTAGAAGTCGAGCGGCTCTATTGGGCGCCTGCCCTGGGCTCGCCGGTTTGCTCGCGCGGCTCCGGGATCCTGACCGGCAGCGGACGAGTCGCCATCTCCGCGGCCTCCTCCGGATCGTCCGTGATGGTCATGAGCTTCATGTCGTCGGGAGCGATCGCGCCGACGGCGAGCACGTGGTCCTTCAGCCAGTCGATCAGGCCGCGCCAGTATGGCGAGCCGAAAAGCACGATCGGAAAGTGCTCGATCTTGCCGGTCTGGGCAAGCGTCAGCGACTCGAACAGCTCGTCAAGAGTGCCGAAGCCGCCCGGAAAGATGACAAACCCTCGCGCGTACTTGACGAACATGTTCTTGCGCACAAAGAAGTAGCGGAACTCGACGCCGAGGTCGACGTACTTGTTCATCGCCTGCTCGTGCGGGAGCTCGATGTTGCAGCCGACCGACAGGCCACCTGCGTCGTGGCAGCCACGGTTGACCGCCTCCATGATTCCAGGACCACCGCCGGTGATCACGGCAAAGCCGCGGTTGGCAAGCGCCGCGCCGAGCCCGATTCCGGCCCTGTAGTACGGGTCGTCGTGCCTCGTGCGTGCAGAGCCGAAGACGGTGATGGCTGGTCCGACGTCGTTCAAGGCATCGAAGCCCTCGACAAACTCGGAGAGGATTCTCAAGACTCGCCAGGGATCCGCATGGTGGCTGAGCTCCTCGATTGCACTGCGCTCGAGCAGCGTGCGGTCGGCGGGCGCCTGCTCGGACGGGACGACCAGGCGGCCGGCGCGACGGCGGTTGTAAAGTTCCCGGCGGTCCGCGTCGTTCATCAGGCCTCCGCGGCCGGCTCGGGACTCTTTTCTTCTTCCGTTTCGGTCTTCGTGTCTTTCGTCGGGGCAGCCGCCACAGCGACCGGCTGCGTCTTCTTGGCCGCCGCCTTCTCCTCCCCGTTCGACAGTACAGGCTCGGGCAACACTGGCGCAGTCTCGTGCGTGGTCTCGCCCGACTCGCCCGGCATTTCGAGAGCGGCGTCCAGGCGTGACTTCAGCGCCGTGACCTCAGCCTCGAGCTCATGCACCCGGCGGCGATGGCGCATGTGCTCGGTGAAGTGGTGGAGGCTGTTCCACCAGTGAAACAGTGTGCCCGCCACCAGTACGAGCGCGATGGGCACCAGGACAACCGTCCACAGGGGGACTTTGCCGAGGTGGAACACCGACCAGCCGATCGTCACGGGGCTGGTGTTGCTGTAGGCAAAAACGGTCGAGCCGACCCCGAGCGCGAGACCGAAAACCAGCGCCGAAGCGAGCATGAATCGCTGCCAGAATTGGCTCAGGTCGGGCACGGGCGGAAGGTTACTCCGGTTGATCGGGACCTGATTCGTCTTAACCGGTGGGTTTGGGCTCGACCTTCTCCAGGACGATCACCGGGATCTTGCGGGAGGTTCGCCGGCGGTATTCGTTGAAGGCCGGCATCCGGCTCGCGTGCTGCCGATAGAGGCGCTCGTACTCCTCCCCCTCGACCACCTTCGCGTGGGCCGCGAACCTGTCGCCAAGCACCTCGACGGTGACGTCCGGATTGGCGACGAGGTTGTGGTACCACGCCGGGTGCCTCGGCGAGCCACCCCTGGAGGCGATGACGACGTAATAGCCGTTGTCGCTGGAGTATGCGAGTGGGTTCTCGCGCAGCTCGCCGCTCCTTGCCCCTCTGGTGGTAAGGATCAGCACGTCTGAGCCTCGGAACGGGCCGCTCGAAGCTTTGCCGCCGTGGGCGCGAAGGTCTTTGATCAGCTGCTTGTTGAAGTCTCGCCAGGCATTGCTCACGCACGACTTTTACCCAGGCCGGGAACCAACTATTCGAAGCCATCTCGATTTTGCCGTCGTACGCTCAATCCATGGATGTTTGGGTGGTGCCGCTGTCTCTGGCTCTGTTCGTTCTCGCGTGCTTGGCGCTGGGCTTTTTCGCGGTCGACTCAAGGCCTGGCTTCACCGGCGTCGGGACCGCCTACAAGGAGCGCTGGTTCCCGCACTCCCGAGAGGACTAAGCCTTCCACCGGCCGCCGCACCCTTAGTCGGGCTGATCATTTCGCGATTTAGGTTGCGATGACGCTACGGATCCGGTCCCGAATTCAGAATCGTTTCCATGAATCGCGTCTCGCGCCTGCGCTGGTGGTGGCGTTCGGTGTGGGGTGCGACGCTCGCAGGGTTGGGCTCGCGATCGGCCCGATCGAGGACGATTTCCTATCGTTGGAATCGGCCTGGTCCGCCTCCTGACCTTTCGAAGATTCCACGCCCGGCATGGCTAGTCCCGGACAATGAGATCGGCGTCGCGACTGGTCTGCGTGCCGTGCTCGTGTCGGACGAGCGGCACGTCCTGGCGCTGATCGACTGCGTCGCGTACTCAAACGGGTTCGAGTTCACGATGTCCTATCGTTCCCGCGACAAGATCCCTCATGAGCTGCTGAGGATAGGTGTGGCGCCTTCTCCCGACCGTGAGCTCCTGGTCAGGATCGAGTACCCAAACGGCGAACGCGGCACATCCGGCGACCGTGGCATGAACGCAATGAGGGCGCACTACGAGGCGGCCTACGAGGGCAAGCCACCTCCTCTGCCGGCAGGTGCTGTCGTCATGCCCCAGCGCGGAGGGGCGGCGACAAGCGCTATGACTACAGCTACTGGTGCTGGCCGCTACCGCCCGATGGACCAATGAAGATCACCGTCGAGTGGGTCGGCGCTGGGATCCAGTCGAGAACGGTGGAAATCAACGGTTCATCCATTCGTCGAGCCGGCTTTACCAGCGTCAAGCTCTGGGATGCCTAGGCACGCCGATGCCCACGAGGTCGTTCAAACGGACGGTGCACTTTGGTGCACCCCGGTACTCCCGATTCGTATTTAATGCCCGGTTCGGCTTGGTGGAGGCGGCGGGAGTTGAACCCGCGTCCGAAGCAGAGTCCCCCGGGATTTCTACGAGCGTGTCCGGGATTTTTATCTCGCTTGGCGGCTCCTCCCGACGGGATCCGCTTCTGCCAGCCGACGGTGACTGTCCCACCTCAGGGCCGTGGCGCCCCCGTGGTGGCGATCCGGTCTATGTGACGCCGTTCCCCGGTCCGCCGGATTGACCGGGGGCGGCGCCCGGGCTCAACGGCCCGGGGCTGTCGTCTCTACTGCTTACGCAGCGAGGGCGAGAGCGCTGTTTCTGTTCGCGTTTGTAAACGCTGCGCTGTAACGCTCGCGGCTCTCGGCTCGCAATCCCGAAGCTCAACTGCCCCGTCGAGACCGGACGCCCCCACGAAGCTGAACCTGGTTGC
>DATEGL010000010.1:0-4068 GCA_035280145.1 Candidatus Dormiibacterota bacterium
GCGCCGGCGCCCAGGAAGATGGCGAGAAAACCCGCCTCGAGGAGCAGCGTCTCCCAGCCGAACGAGTAGAAGATCTGACCGATGTTGACGATCGACAGATACATCGCCCAGAGCGCGAACCAGATCACTATCGCGATCCACGGCGGCGCGACGTCTGGCACTCCGATCACCACGCTGCCGCTCAGCACCACTCCCGTCCAGGCGACGACGAGCAGCAGCGGGTCCGAATAGCGGAGGTGGAAGACACTCGGCGCCTGCATGAATGACACCCGGCTGATGAAGACCGGCGCGGGCAGCAGGCCTCGCTCGCCGAGCAGCGGCCGGAACTGACTCACGGCGACGAAGAAGGCAACCAGGTAGATGAAGCCGAGTGCGCGCTCGATGACCAGCCGCGTGAGCCAGTAGTCGGGCGCCTGCAGCCAGTCCATTTCAGCGCAGTCGATTCCTCAGCGCCGAGCGCGCAGCGTGCTCGAAACCGGGTTCCAGCAGCTCTTCTGTGCGCAGGCCCCCACACGGGACGCCGGCTGCCTCGACCACAAGCACCGACCTGCCCGCATCCGCCAGCGTGATCGCGGCGGCCAGGCCATTGGGGCCCGAGCCGACGACCACAGCCTCGTACCGCTCGCCCATGCGGTTAGGGTGACGTTTTCGGGCCAGATCGGGAGGGAAACAAACAGGTAGAGAGACGAGCGAAAGCAGAGTCGTCGCCTGCCTGGATTGCCGCCAGAAGAACCGGGTCAGGGTCGCGGCCACGGGCGTGCCGCACTGTCCCAAAATGCGGGGCAGCGCTGCCTTGGTTGGCTGACCTGTCGGACACCGAGTTTCAGGCCGGAGTGGTCGACAGCCCGATCCCTGTGCTCGCCGACTTCTGGGCGCCGTGGTGCGGGCCGTGCCGTATGGTCTCGCCGGCGGTCGAGAAGATGGCGTCCGAGTTCGCCGGCAAGATGAAGGTCGCCAAGGTCAACACGGACGAGCAGCCTGAGCTCGGCCGACGATTTGGAGTCCGCAGCATCCCGACCCTGATCGTGTTCGAGGCCGGTCGCGAAAAGAGCCGGTCAATCGGCGCGCGCTCTGCCTCTGAGCTGCGCGGCTGGGTCGAGGAGAACCTAGGCGCTGGCCACCGGAGCTGAAGCCAGCACCCGCCTGACCTCGCGCGCGACCTCGATATCCTCGCGCGCCTTGATCACGAGTGTCGGTACTGGGGCACCGTCGACGCTGATGTTGTTGTCCGGTCCGAGGCCGGTATTTCGCCATGGGTCGATCGCGACACCCAGGAACCGCAGGCCTGCTGCCGCCGCCGCCCGCACCGGCGCTGCGTTCTCCCCCACTCCACCCGTGAAAACGAGCACGTCGAGGCCGTTCATCGCCGCCGCCATCGAGGCGATGAGCGCGCGCAGGCGGTGGACGTAGACGTCGAACGCGAGTTCAGCCCGTTCATCTCCCTCGGCGATTCGCTGCAAGACCACGCGCATGTCGCCCGTGCCCGCGAGCGCCAGCAAACCCCCGCCACGATCGAGCGCGTCGGACATCTGGAGCTCGGAGATCTGGGCATGCCGCGCCAGATAGAGGATCGCTCCTGGGTCCACCGTGCCGGCCCGCGTGGCCATCACAAGGCCTTCGAGCGGCGTGAAGCCCATCGTGGTGTCCATCGAACGCCCACCCTGCACTGCAGCAAGGGAGGCTCCCGCACCGAGGTGGCAGCTCACCACCCGCAGACCGTGCGTTGGCCGGCCGAGCATCTGCGCCGCCCTCTTCGACGCATATGCGTGCGAGAAGCCGTGGAAGCCGTATCGCTTGACGCCGTAGCGCACCCGCCATTCCTCAGGGATCGCGTACGTCGAAGCCTGCGCCGGCATCCGGGCATGGAACGCGGTGTCGAGGCATGCGACGCCGGGCAGCCGCGGCAGCACCTCTCTGGCGGCGGCGATCGCTGCCAGCGCAGCCGGAATGTGCAGCGGCGCGAGGTCGGTGATCGTGACCAGGTACCGGATCACATCACCGTCGATGCGCACCGAGTTCGCGTATCGCGGCCCGCCGTGCACGATGCGATGGCCGATCGCCTCAATTCCCTGCATCTCGCGAATCGCCGCAGCCATCTGCTTCTCGTCGAGCCTTCCGTCGGCGGCCGCGAACTCGCGATCGACGAGGACCGAATCGTCCTCATCGACAAGGCTCAGCTTTAGCGAGCTGGATCCGGCGTTGACGACAAGTACACGCAACGGACTAGCCAGGCCAGGTCCAGCTGTTGATTTCGGGAGCGTCCTGTCCGTGGTCGCGCGTGTACTGCCGGCTGCGGAGCCGCTCGTCGACCATGAGCTGGCGCACGTGGGCCGCTCGCGAGCCGAGTGACGGCACCCGATCGATCACGTCCATCACGAGATGGAAGCGGTCGAGGTCGTTGAGCATGACCATGTCGAACGGCGTGGTGGTCGTGCCCTCTTCCTTGTAGCCGCGGACGTGAAGGTTGGCGTGGTTGGTGCGACGGTACGTCAGGCGGTGGATCAGCCACGGGTAGCCGTGGTACGCAAAGATCACCGGTCGGTCCTTGGTGAAAACCTCGTCGAACTCGGCGTCGGGCAGTCCGTGCGGGTGCTCGCTAGGTGGCTGCAGGCGCATGAGGTCGACGACGTTCACGACTCGGACCGCCAGCTGCGGCAGGTGTTGCCTGATCAGATCGGCGGCCGCGAGAGTCTCGAGCGTGGGCACGTCACCGGCGCATGCCAGGACGACATCTGGCTCGCGGTCCAGATCGGTGCTGGCCCAGTCCCAGATGCCTAGACCGCGGGTGCAGTGCGCGATGGCTTCGTCCATGGAAAGGTAATTGAGGGCCGGCTGTTTGCCGGCGACGATCACGTTTACGTAGTTGCGGCTGCGCAGGCAGTGGTCGGCCACCGACAGCAACGTGTTGGCGTCCGGCGCAAGGTAGACGCGGATCACCTCGGCCTTCTTGTTGACGACGTGGTCGATGAATCCTGGATCCTGGTGCGAGAACCCGTTGTGGTCCTGCCGCCATACATGGGACGACAACAGATAGTTGAGCGAAGCGATCGGCCGGCGCCATGGGATCGTGCGCGTTGTCTTCAGCCACTTCGCGTGCTGGTTGAACATCGAGTCGACTATGTGGATGAAGGCCTCGTAGCAGTTGAAAAGGCCGTGCCTGCCGGTCAGCAGATAGCCCTCCAGCCATCCTTCGCACAGGTGCTCGCTCAGGATCTCCATCACTCGGCCGTCCGGCGCAAGGTGGTCGTCCCCGAGCACGACATCCGCGTCCCATGCCCGGTTGGTGACCTCGAGCAGTGATGTCAGCCGGTTCGAGACCGTTTCGTCGGGGCCCATGATGCGGAAGTTGTCGGGGTTCATCCGCACGACGTCGCGCAGAAACTCCCCGAGCACGCGGGTCGCCTCACTGGATGTGGTCGCCGGCTTGATGACCTCGACCGCGTACCGGCGAAAGTCAGGCAGGCGCAGATCCCTGAGCAGCTCACCGCCATTGGCATGCGGGTTGTCACTCATCCGCCGCGCGCCGCGCGGGGGCAGGTCTGCGAGCTCTGTGACCAGGGCTCCCGACGAGTCGAAGAGCTCTTCTGGCCGGTAGCTCCGCATCCATTCCTCGACGACCGCCAGGTGCTCGGGGTGGGACTCGAAATCAGCGACCGGGACCTGGTGGGCGCGGAACGTCCCTTCGACCTGCACACCATCGACGACCTTTGGGCCGGTCCAGCCTTTGGGGGTGCGGAGGACGATCATCGGCCACGACGGCCGTCTCGGGCTCCGTTCGGCGCGGATGCGCTCGATCTCGTCCAGAGCCCAATCAAGCGCCGCAGCCATCTCCTGGTGCACCTGCTGCGGATCGTCGCCGCCGATGATCACCGGCGTGTGACCGTATCCGCGCAGGAGGTCCATGAGCTCGTCCTCGGGGATGCGGGCCAGCACCGTGGGGTTGGCGATCTTGTAGCCGTTGAGGTGCAGGATCGGCAGCACGACGCCGTCCTGCGCCGGGTCGAGGAACTTGTTCGAATGCCAGCTCGCCGCCAGCGGACCCGACTCCGCCTCGCCGTCACCGACGAT
>DATEGL010000011.1:0-20216 GCA_035280145.1 Candidatus Dormiibacterota bacterium
GGATCGCGATGGCGTGAGCAAGGAGCCCAAACCGCAGCAGGCCGCCTCCATCGGATGGGGCGGCGCGATGCTCTCGGGCCTGGCTCTGGTGGCTGTCGCGCTGATGCTGGTCGTCCTTTTCGGCGTCCTCGACGCCATGCACTACACCTCGATCGCCGACTTCTTCACTCCCGACCCGACAGCCGCCGCCGGCACGCTGGGCCTGGTCGGCGGCGCCGAGGGCGTGACCCTGAGCATCGTCCTTCTGGGGGTCATGTTCGGCATCCAGACCACGTCGTTCCGCTACTCGCCCCGCATCATCGGCATCTTCACGCGTAACGCCCTGAACGCCTTCGTCCTGAGCTTCGCCCTGGCGTCGATCCTCTACACGTTCCTGGTCCGGTCCGAGATCAAGCCCACGTACGTCCCCATGGCGAGCGTGGCGGTGGCCGAGGTCATGGCGCTGACCAACTTTGCGGTTCTATTTCCATATGTGATCTACGTCTTCGAGGTGATGCGCGCCGAAACGTTGGTCGGCGCGATCATGCGGCGGGCTCGCCGGTCGCTGCGCCGCCGCAAGGAGCTCATGACGTGCATCGCCCAGGTCACCGACATCGCCTTTGGTTCGATCCAGCTCGGCGACATGCCGGTAGCCGTGCTTGGCATCGACGAGCTCGGCCAGTTCACCGCCGGGGAATACATCGCTAGGAAAAAGGGCTTCGCCGCGGACTGGTTCAAGGTCGGCCACGCCGAGCTGCCGGGCGCTTCAGATCAGATCATCGCCGAGGTCAACCGGGCGCACAGCTGGTTCGAGTACGTGGTGATGTCGAGCTTCGTCGACATGGTCGGGCTCACGCCTGTGCATCGAAAAGAAGCTGTGCACGCAATCGCCGTCGCCACGCGAAACATCGGGCTGGCGGCGATCGAGACCGGGGATCACGAGGTCGCCGAGCTCGCCATGCGCTTCTTCAACACCTACCTGCGCTCGGCCATCAACCGCTCGGCGCCGACGTTCGCCTCGGGGATCATGAACGAGTACCGCCGTTTCGGCATCGGCGCCCTCGAGTGGCGGCGCGACCTGGCGGTCGAGGCGGCCGCCCACCTGCTTCGCTACGGACGCCACTTCGACGAAGCGGGGATGCCGGCGATCTTTGGCGCGGCCGCTGAGGACGTCGCGGACCTGGCCATCGAAGCCCGCGTGCGCGACTCGCAGGTCTCTTTCCGGTTGGCCCAGCTTCTCGTGCGCAACCTGCTCGACCTCATCCCGAACGCCCGACCCATCGCGCTGAACGGGCTCTTCAAAGCGGTCGCCAAGCTGACGTGCTGGGCGATGGCCTCTGACGAGCGGGACATCGCACACGTGCTGGTCGAGGGCATCGCGGCCGCGCCGCCCGAATTTGTCGACGCCGCGCTCAGCCGGATGGAAGCTATGGAAACCGGACTGTTCTGGGAGGTCAACGAGCGCGTCATCTCGTTCGACTGGGTCGAGAAGCCGTTGCGCGACGAGATCCCGAAGCTCCGTGCGGCGCTGCACCGGGCAAAGGTGTCAGGTAATGGCGCAATCGACCTGGAAGACGAGCCGGTGGTCGCGAAGGACCTCGTGCAGCCCGAACCTACAACGACGGCCGGTTGATCATCGCCGTCGAGGCCGTGTCGAAGTAATCGAGCAGCGACTTGCGAACGGCGGGAGCAAGCTCGAGTGAGTCGACCGCTGCGGTCATGTGCCTGAGCCAGGCGTCGCGTTCCGTCTGGCCGATCGCAAACGGCTGGTGACGCAGGCGCAGGCGCGGGTGGCCGCGCTGCTCGCTGTACGTCGCCGGCCCTCCCCAGTACTGGATCAGGAACAGCGTCAACCGTTCTGTCGCGGCTGACAGGTCCTCGTCGGGATAAACAGCGCGCAAAACGGGATCGCCGGCGACGCGCGCGTAGAAGCGCGAGACAAGCGACCTGAATATCGGCTCACCTCCGGCGAGCTCGTAAACGCTGCGATTCAGCATGTGAACGTTTCGATGCTACGTCGCAGGTGTGACCGCGACCGAGTAGTGCTCCACCTCCGACTCGCGAGGAAGAAACCACGCCAGTCCAATGGTGGCGGTGATCAGGATCACATGCGTCATCAGCGACTTCTGGAGGCCGATGGCGTCGGCGATGGCTCCGTTGATCGGGACCCCGATCGCGCCCGTTACGAATCCAAGACCCATCACCAGACCTGAGGCAAGCCCGGCGCGCGAAGCCATCAACTGCTGAGCCATCAAGAGCATGAGCGGGGCGGTCGAAGCTGCCAGAAACCCGATGAGGATCGCGGTGACGAATGCCCACGGGCCCGGGAACATCGTGAAGAGAAGCACCGCCGGCACCGACAGAACGAGCGTGCCGAGGATCACGGCGCGGCGGCCATATCTGTCCGCAAGAGAGCCGCAGCCGACGGTCGCGGCCGCGCTGGCCAGGACAAGAGTGGTCGCCAGCGGGCCGTAGAACGCGGGGCCGTAACCAAGCTGGCGGTACCAGGTCGGCGTGAAGGCCTGGAACACGTTGACCGTCCAGCTGCGCGACATCATCACACCGATCACGACGGCCAGCGCAAAGAACGGCACCGATCGCGAAAGGGCCGTTGCCGCGTGGCCGGCGCCGGTTGGAGCGCCCGGCAGCGCCCGCAGGCGCCACAGCAGATAACCGCCGGTGGCGACGCCAGGAATGACCAGGAGCCCAGTGCCGTGGATGCCGAAGAGCCCAAAGAGCAGGATCCCGATCAGGGGCCCTGCGGCAATTCCGAGCGTCCCGGACGTCACATAGACGGACATGCCGAAGCTGCGGCGCCAGGCCTGCAGCAGGCCGCGCACGTCGAGCGCACCCAGGGGATGAAAAGCCCCCGAGCCAAGACCCGAGGCCAGGGCCAAGGCGAGCAGCAACGGAAAGCTGTCCACGAAGCCGATCACCGAGAAAGTGATCGCCGTCCATGCCAGCGCAAATCCAGTGAATCGAGTGCCGAATCGGTCGGCGATCAATCCGAACAGTGGTTGGGAGATGGCCGCCATGCCGCTGTAGGCGAGACTCACGAGCCCGACTGTGGCGAGGCTGAGGTGAAACTTTCCGATCAGGATTGGATAGAGCACCGGGATCACACCGACGTAGCTGTCGACGTTGAAGTGGCCGAGCATCAAGGTCAGCAGCCTGCCGTTGCTCAGGAGGTTTCTCAACGCGCTATATCATCGCGGCGGTGGGTAGGCTCCTTTACCTGAGCCGCGCTGATGTGGAGCGACTGCTCGACATCGACGCCATGTTCGGCGCGCTCACCAGGGCGCTGATCCTGTACTCGGAGGGCAAGACGTCGGTCCCGCCGCGCAGCGCCATTCGTCTGGATGTTCCCGGCCTGCTTGCGGTCATGCCCGGTTACGTGCCTGGTGTTGCCCTGGAGACAAAGCTCGTCTCTGTGTTTCCCGGAAACGACCAGCACGGGCTGCCGTCCCATCAGGCGCTGATCGCGTTGTTCGACGAAGGCAACGGAGCGCCCGTCGCGGTGATGGACGGCACCTACATCACAGCGATTCGCACCGGCGGCACAGCTGCTGTAGCCGCGCGGGTACTCGCCCGGAAAGACGTCTCGGTGCTCACCATCCTTGGCGCCGGCGTCCAGGGGTGGTCGCATCTCGAGACGTTTCCGCGCGTGCGGGACTTCTCAGAGATCCGCATCGCCTCACGCAACCCGGAACGCGCGAAAGCTCTGGCCGCACGACACCCGAAAGCCCACGCCGTGCCGTCATTCGAGGACGCGGTGCGCGGCGCCGACGTGGTGGCGTGCTGCACAGACGCACGCGAACCGATTCTCCACCGCAATTGGCTCCAGCCAGGGACGCACCTGAGCGCGGTCGGCGGAAGCTTCGGACCAGAGCTCGACGCGGAAACGGTACGGTCGTGTCGCGTCTTCGTCGAATGGCGCGGCGCCGCCACCCATCCTCCGCCGACCGGAGCGCACGAGCTAAACGGAATGAACCCCGAGGAGCTGACCGAGGTCGGTGAAGTCCTTGCGGGCACCAAACCCGGTCGCGCTGACGACGGCGAGATCACGCTCTACAAGGCGACAGGTCTGGCCATCGAGGACGCCGCCACCGCCCGGCTCGTCTACGACCGTGCCCTCGAACAGGGAGCCGGGAAGAAGCTCGAGATCTAGAGCTCGAGCATCCGCGACGGGATCACATTGACCACGCGCGTCGCATTGACACGCAGCTCGGGCAGGACGCGGCCAAACGGATGGATGTGTCCGTGCACGACCAACAACGGCTGTAAGTGCTGGACCAGGCGCAGGACCCCGACGAAGCCGACATGCGCCGCGTCCTGAGCCTGGGCCACCCCAAACGGAGGCGCGTGGGTCACGACGACGTCGAGCCTGCGGCCCGCGCGCGGGCGCTTGAGACGGAGGCGCACCTCCAACCTAAGCGCACGCCGGCTCATCTGGGCCTGGGAGTACTGGTTGGGGCCGTCCTTGTAGCGAATGCTTCCTCCGAGCCCGGCGATGCGCAGCCCCAGCGCTTCGGTCAGCCGGCCATCGATGTTCTCGCACCCCTGTGGTCCAGGGATGGGCGGAAGATCCGAGCGCAGCGGCATCCACGTCATGTCCGGCGGTTGAAGGCTCGGATCGTGGTTGCCCGGCACGTAGAGCAGTGGCACGTCGAGCCGGCTGACCAGGTATTCGAGGTAGTCGAACGGCAGATCGCCGCACGAGAGAACGAGGTCTGGCCGCAGCTCCGGCAGCCGGTCGCCGTAGAGCGAATCGTCGACCTCGTCCGCGACGGCGAGGATGCGCGTCGATCTAGACGCGCTTGAAGCGCAGCGCGGTCCAGACGTCGTCGACCGCGACAAACGCCACCGGCTTGTAGCCGGCCTCTCCCGTCATCTCGCCGAGGACGTCGCGGTGCACCCACGATGGTGTGGCGGGAAGATCGGTCGCGCCGGCGGTCTGGCCGCCTTTCGGATAGGTGATCCACAGCAGGCCGTCCTGCTTCGCTGCTCTAATGGCCTCCGAACCGAGCCGGCGCAGCTCGTCCCCGCTGTTGACGAACAGCACGACCACGTCAAATGCCCGGTTTGACGGCAAGCTCGTGACGATGGCTGCCGGGCCTGGTCGGAGAAGGTCGAGATATCGGTTGGGGGCGTTGAGGACGGCGACCCGGTGCTGGGGCGCCATTCGCAGCTTCTTCGCAAGCGGGCTGGAACCAGTTTTGTCCGGCCCCAGTGCCGGCAGCGAGCGCTGCGAGTCCAGGTGTCCCACGGGCGTCACTACACATTAAAAGGAAGATGGCGCCGCTTATCGCAGCCAACACATATGATCCGCGCCAATGCGCCGGGTCCAGGGAGTCATAGCGGCGCTTGTGATCACGTGCGCGTGCTCATCGGCGAACCCCACTTTCTCTCTGACTGTCGCTTCGGTCGATCCGATGTACCAGTGTCCAAGCGGGGCCAACAACGCCGCATATCAGCTGCACGCCATGATCACGGCGCGGAACAGCACATCGCATGCCGTCTCGATCAAATCGGTCAACGCCGAGATGAAGCTCAAGGCGGTCAAGGGCAGCTGGCTCGAGAAAGTCGGCGACCGTTACGACGCCGGCAGCGTCAACTTCGAACCGACCAGTGTGGCCGCGGGGGCGACGACGCCGCTGAAGATCACGATCCCAAGTGCCTGCACCAGCGGAACGTACGGATCCACCTCGTCGAGCTCTGGTGCCACGAGCTCTGGCCAGTACGAGGTGACCATGCACGTCAGCACCTCGAGCGGCGCGTACTCGATCACCGCCCGCAACCTGCATGAGATCCAGGCGGCGTAGACCAGACAGCGCCTCCGGTGTGGGATCAGCGCCTAGATCATCGGTAGGATCCGACAACCATTCACGGGTGGTAGTTGCTCGCCTGTCCGCTGGGCGTTTTCATCAGTGGGAGGGCGAGAAATGAATTTCAGATCCAGATCGAATGCACCAGACCTACAGAGCCAGCTCGAAGAGCTGCTGAACCAGGTCTGGCGGTGCGAGGCCGATTGGAGGCTGTGGGATCGCCTCGACGCCGTGGAAAGGCAAGACGCCTTGCGTCAAAAGCGGCGCAATCTGGCCACGAAGCCCCCGGAGCTGATTTCGGTACTCGACCGGAGCTCGGCGTTTAGTTGTTGAGGCCGCTCGCGCCGCAAGGTTCGGGCGCTTCAGACCCGACTAGGAGGGACGAACGTGAAGTGCGAAATCTGCGACGAAGAGATCGCCAACTCTGAAGAGTTGAAGGCTCACATGGAGCGTGAGCACCCTCTTGACGAGCGAGGCGACGAAGAGCTCGAGAAGCCGGACATGCTCGAGGAACCGGTGCCGACTGCCCCGGTCATACCAGGTAGGAACTAACCGTTTCCTTCTCGGGCGAAAGCGGCGGCGCATGGCGCGCCGCCGTTTTTTTGGTCAGGCGATGTTGCCGTACAGCTGGGGCTGCTGCGTAGGCGCGGTCGTTCCATCAGGCCCCGCCTCGTTGGTGACGGCCATGACCGAGTAGCCGTCCAGTGAATGGTTGACAAGCACGACCTTCGCGCCGTTGGTGTCGGGCACGAAAACCCCGACCGGCACCGGATCGCCCTTCGCCGGGACGAGCCATACCTCATACACACGCCCGTTGCCCGGCGCCGGCAGGCCCCGAAAGTCGACCAGCGCGACACCGTCGGAGCGAAGGTCGATGACCATCGCCTGCGCACCTGACATGTCCTGGTGGCCGCTGAGGGTGAAACGCGCGACCTGGGTCTGCGGTGGTGTGCGCAGCGTGACCTGTCCGATCAGAACTCCGATGAGCAACGCGACCACCGCCACGGCCGCGAGTGCATAGATCGGCATTCGCGGTGCGGGTCGAAAAGGCGCCGCCACCGGACGCCGCGGCACGCGAACCTGCACCGGCGATGTGACTCCACGCGAAGCCGCGGCCGCGGTGAGAACTCGGTCCCGCAGCCGTGCGGGAGGTGTTACCTCCTCGGCGGCAAGAGGCAGCGCACCGACAACGCGGCGCAGCCGAGCCGCCACCTCGCGACAGCTCGCGCAGCCTTCGACGTGGACGCGTACCTCCTCCGCCTCCTCGGGGTCGAGGGCGCCCAGCACCCAGGCCGCGACTGCGCTCTCGAGCTCCTCGTGCCGATCGGTGTCAGACATCGACCAGACCCCGTCCAAGCAGGTAGGAGCTGAGCTTCTCCAGCGCGAGCCGCATCCGCCCCTTCACAGTGCCCAGCGGAAGCCGGGTCATGTCTGCGATCTCCGTGTGCGTGTAGCCACCGAAGTAAGCGAGCTCGACGACCTGGCGCTGCTCGGCGGGCAGGCTGCCGATGGCATCGCGTACCGCGCTTCGCTCTAGTGCGACCGAAACCTCGCGCCATGGATCCGACGGCGACGAGGTCGCGTACGCCACGTCTGGCTGCAGCTCGTCCTCCTGGCGTTCGTGGGCGCCGCGCCCCCGCAGGTAGTCGATGCTGCGGTTGCGGACGGCCGTCAGCAGCCACGCGCGCACCGAACCACGCTCCGCGTCAAAGCTCGCGGCGCGAGACCAGACGTTCATGAACGCGTCCTGGACAGCGTCCTCGGCGCGGCCGGGATCGCCGAGGATGCGGATGGCAACGCCGTACGCAAGCCCGGCATAGCGGTCGTAGAGCTCGGCCAGCGCCACATGGTTGCCTGCCGCCAGCCCCGCGGCGAGCTCCTCGTCGCCGGCCCCGGCTACGACGCGCTCGCCTCCTCGACCACAGCCTGCCCCCGCCGGCCGGTCAGCTCGCCGGTCGGCGAGTTCTTCGGCGGCTTGACCGCCCACTCCTCGTTCTCGATCAGCCGCCACGCCCACCTGGGGTTGCGCTTCACGCGCTCTCGAGCCTCGTAGAGCGCCTTCGACATCAGCTTGATGCCGGACAGCCCGGGCAGCTTGCCAATCTTGGCGTCGAGGTCCAGCAGCTCTTCCTCGCCCTGCTCATCGTCGAAGAGGTACATGGCCAGCGCATCGACCTCTTCCTGCGTCTTCACGCCCTTCCCAACCGGCACCCAGACCCGGTCGAGCATCCAGCGGTCGACCTTCTGCGCCCACTCGTTGCCGGTCAGCCACTCTTTGGCCGAGTTGTAGTAGAAGGCGTAGTGGCGCCTTTCATCCTTGATGATCCGGCCCAGCAAATCCTTAAGTACCGGATGGCCTGACTTGCGGATCAAGGCCCCGTAGCCGGTCAACGTCGACAGCTCGTTGATCGCGCCGATGGTGAGGTAGACGGCGGAGAAGTCCTTCAAGAGCCATGAGCCCGTCATCGTGGACAGGATGCTCACGCTGTTCTGGAAGCCCAGGTTGGCGCGCACGTTGGCGATCCGATCCTGGCTGTCGAATTCGACGCCGTAGAGGTTCAGCAGCTTGCCGAGGTTCTCGCCGTGCCAGAGCTCCTCGTAGTTCCAGCAGGCGAGGAAGGCCGTGAGGATCGGGTCCATGCAGGCACGCGTGACGAGCAGGTGCGAGAGATAGAGAGGGACGTGGTTTTCGATGTCCATCATGTAGTGGAGGCAGAACAGGTCGCCTTTCGACAGCGTGTGGGCGGTCACCTCGTCCCACTCGACGCCGGTCACGTCGACCCTTTTCGACTCTTCCTTGTAGCGCTCGATGCTGAAGCTCATATCAACCCCTACGTAACTCCTCCGCGGATAGATCAACGCTCGGCCAACTCACAGCGGGCTCACACGGCCCGCTGAGCGACCGGGGTCAGTCTAGGTCGCGACGCTCGTCGATGAGCGATTCAAAAATCACAGGAGGCAAAAGCAGTGATCGGAGTTCGAAAGGCGGTCGCGGCAGCGGCGATCGCGGGATCAATGTTGATCGGAGGTGTGGCGGGGGCGGTCATCTATGGGGCCACCACGCTGACCGCCGCGGCAGCGTCGCCGTCACCGACCCCAAATGCGTCGGGCGGCACCTCGTCGGGCAAGTTTGTGCCGAACGAGGACCCGGCCCACGAGGCCACTGAGAGCGCGGCCCGGGAAGCCCAGGAGAATGCGGGCCAGGTGCCGAACGTTCCGTAGAAGCGCGCCTAGGGCAGGAGCTGCCTCGCCACGAACCACATGTTGGCGGGGCGCTCCGCCAGCCGGCGCAGGTACCACGCGTACCACGCGTCGCCCCAGGAGATGAGGTCACGCACCCGAAAGCCCTCGTGGGCCAGCCGCAGCTGCTGGTCGGTCCGTATGCCGTACAGCATCGCCACCTCGACCTGCGACCTCTCCATCTCCTGCGCCCGGGCGAACTGCCACACCTTGGCGATGAGCTCAACGTCATGCGTCGCTACCACCAGGCGCATCCGATGGTGTTTGACCTCGGGCAGCATGTAGACACAGAGAGCGAGATAGTTGGAGTCGATCTCGCGCTTGGCGCCGAAGGCAATCTCCTGCGGCTCCGCATAAGCGCCTTTCACAAGCCTGACCGCGGGCTTCAGCGGCAGGAGGCTCGTGATGTCGGACAGGGTGCGGTGAAGATATGCCTGGAGCGCTATCCCGACGTTTGGCTCTTCCTGCTTGATGCGCCGGTAAAGGTCGATGGTGCGCTCGGTGTATGCGCTGCCTTCCATGTCGACCCAGAGAAAGCTCTGCGCGTTGCGCGCCGCACGCGCAAGGCGGCGCAGGTTGGCGTAAGCCGCCGCCGGGTCGATGTCGAGGCCGAGCTGGGTTGGCTTGACCGAGACCTCGGCGCCGATGTCGGTGGACGCCGCCAGCACTTCTTCGTAATGCTCGACGACAGCGTTGGCTTCGGCAAGGTCGGTCACGTTTTCGCCGAGCTGGGTGAAGAGCGCACCGACGCCCTGGGCCTTGAAGTCCGCCGCGGCTTTCAGGGCCGCCTCGAATCCCTCGCCTGGCAGGAACCTCTTCACCGCGCGACGCGCGAAGCCCCAACGCGGCACGTGGGTCGCGAGCCAGCGATTCTGCGCGCACCACAGCAGGAGACTCCGCATCACGGTCACACGAAAGGGTAATGAGCGGGAGCAAGAAGCTCCCGCTCAGCCGCTACCTACGCAGCCCGTTTGCCGAGCACGGCGCCCCATGAGCGCACTACTTCGTAGGCGACGGTGACGCCAGCGGTGAAGGCGACGGTTGGGCGCTTGGTGCCGTGGTCGGTTGAAGAGCAGGCGTAGCAACCACGGGATTGTTGGTGGTTGCCGGGCGCGACCGCGCTCGTGCCGAACCAGTTCCACTGCGTGAAGCCAAGGAACAGCAGAATCACCCCCACCAGCGCAAGGACCGCTGCCGCCATGCCTCCCGCGCCGCTGACACCGATCTCACGTGTCTCGACAACTTCAGAGCCGGCGGGGCTCCAGTAGCGCTCGACGTTGTACCGGCCCGCGCCCAACAGAATTGCGAGCACCACTAAGAGCAGCACGATGAAGAGCAGGGTTCACACTTCTGCACCTCCTTCGAAGGGGTCGACACAGATAACGCCTGAGCACGGGGTGCCTACCTAGGGGGAGGCGGCACGCTCCCGCTCGATGGCTTCGACTGGCTTCGGCGTCTCCTGGGACTCCCGAAGCGAGCTGGCGAACAGGCCCTTGGTCACTGGCTCGCCGAGACGGAATCGGTTGTAAACGGCCCCGAGTAGGATCAGCTGGCTCAGGAAGTAAAACCAGGTGGCCAGCAGGAAGAACAGGGCGAACTGCGCGCCGTACGTGTTGAAGCTGTGGGCGATTCTCGCGTACAGCGGAAACGCAAGCGAGAGCACCTCGATGAAAACGCCGGAGAGAAGCGCCCCCGGCAGCACCTTGCTTACTTCATACGTGCGGTTCGGCACCAGCCGATAGAGAGCGACGAGCAGCCCAACCATCACTGCCGCGCCGCTGACGAGACTCGTGATCCAGGCGAACGGCAAGAACGCCGCGAGCGAGTTGACGAAAACGGTTGCCACAATCGCCACGACGAGCACGACCATCATCACGAGCCCCATCGATCGCTGGCGAAGGAGGTCGCGCTGCTTCGTTCCGAAGATTTCGGAGAAAGCAAACTCGAGTGTCGCGAAGATGCTGCTCGCACTCCACAGCAATCCCGCGATCGACAACAGGCCCAGCCAGCCCGCGGCCTGCTGGACGCCATTGAGCGCCCGCTGAATCTCGGGCTGCGCGCTGACGGGAAACACCTGGAGCACCAGGTTCTGAAAACGCGACCACGTTTCGGGATCGCGGATCGCGAGGCCGACGATCGAGAGTGCGCCCAGAATCACCGGAAACATTGCGAGGAAGCCTGCGAAGGCCAGCGCGAGCGCGTAGTTGCCAGCTCGACTCTGGCCGTAGGCGACCAGCACGCGCACGGGCAGCGTGTCCCTCAGCCACGTGACCATCCGCCGGCCGCGCCTCATCCCAGTCTAAGAATGCACGGACCGGACGATCCCGCTCGGAAGGCGGCCGGCCGGGGCTCGGCCATTGCTGGCCAAGCTCCCCACATCAGAAAGGGCCGGGGCGCCCCGGGGGTACTGGAAGCTTGAGTTTTCCAAGGCCTAAAGTGACAGCCAGTTCAACCGGTTTACGGCCCGAGAAAAGTAGCCGCTGAGCCGACTTCTTAACCACGGTTGGGGCACCCGGGCAGCCCCTATCCTGTTTCCCCCATGGCCATCCGCTCCGAGCTCCCCGGCCTCAGCTCCGCCCAGGCGAGGCGTGCCCTGGAAGGCCTTCCCCGAAGCGATTACGACGTCGTCGTCAAGCCTCTCCGCTATCGATTCGGTCCGCACCTGGCTGCCCGCTGCGAGTTCGAGGAGAGGCGGATCGTGCTGCAGGTCCCGGTTCCGTTTCGAGCTTTCAAGGAGCCGGTGATCTATGCGGCCCGGCGCAAGCGCGGCGAGGGCATGCGGTTCAAGTGGGTGTCTGAGACCGTGGATTTCCGCGGCCGCCGCGACGTGCTCCGCTTTCTCTACTGCCACGAGTGGATGCACTGGTACCTGCACGAGGTACTGAGCAGAGGGTCGTCCGCCGAAACGGCATGCGACCGTTTCGCGCTGTTCAACTTCCGCCGGCGCTACGTCACCACCGACGACGCCGACGCCGCGCTCAAGCGGCGCCCACTAAGGGTTCGCGCAGCAGCACGATAACGGCGGCCGGCAGCGCCACGTTGACCAGCAGCGAAACCGGACCGCCGTTGAAACCAATCGGCAGCGCCAGCAGAAGCGCCGATCCGCACAGGCAGACGACTTCGAGCGTGATCGCCCACCCTCTCGCCCTGCGCCGCCGCCAGACCACGCCGATCGCGAGCAGAGTCGTCGCCAGCGCGAAGACCAGCGTGACGAGCGCGAGGCCGGCCATGTGCACCTCGCCGGCGATTGCGAACGGCGCCGCGGAGATGCCCGCGATCATCCAGAAGATGCTCTGCATCAACAGCAGGACGAACGCGGCTTCGGGCTTGGCGCTGTTGCCGGCCATGCGGAAAGCGTGCAGCCGAGAGCTAAGAAGGTCGTAAGAGTCGTAAGGGCCACCCGAAATCACGGCGCTGCCTCCGACTTCGTGGGGAGCAGCGGCAGGTCGACCAGAAACGCCGCCCCGCCGGCCGTGGCGTCACCGACGACGATCCGTCCGTGATGCTGCTCCACGATCCAGCTCCCGATAGCCAGGCCAAGCCCCGCATGTGCTCCGGCACGAGACGGATCGGCGCGATAGAAGCGTTCGAAGATCCGATCCCGATCCTGCGCCGCGACTCCAGGACCGTCGTCCGCGACAACCATTCGCGCCCATCCTGATTCGACGTGCAACTGCACCGTGACCGAGGACCGCGCGTAGCGAAACGCGTTGTCGAGAAGAATCCACATCAGCTGGCGCAGCGCGTCTTCGTCACCATCCACCTCAGCGCTGACGGTTTCCACCCCAAGGACTTGCCCGGTATGGAGAGCGGCGGCCTGGCGGCACACCTCATCCGCCAACGCCTTCAAATCGGTCGGCACGAGCCGGAGCCGCAGCCCCGAATCCGCCCGAGCGAGCATGAGCATTCTGTCCAGCATCCTCGACATGCGCGCGCTTTCGGCTGAGACGTCAGATGCAGCCTCACGTCGCATCTGCTCCGTGACTTCGCGCCACGCAAGGAGATTGGCGTTGGCCTGGATGGTGGTCAAAGGCGTCCGGAGCTCGTGGGAGGCGTCTGCCACGAATCGCCTCTGCGCCTCGAACGCGTCCTGAAGGCGGCTCAGCATCCGGTTGAAGCTCGCCGCAAGCGCTGCCACCTCGTCGCGTGATTGCGGCTGCTCCAGCCGGCGATCGAAATCGCGGGTGCGACCGATCTCCTCGGCCGCGCCTGCGACCGCCTTGAGCGGCGCCAGGGCTCTGCCCGCAACCAACCAGGATGCAATCAGCGCCGCAATGAGCGCGGGCACAGCCGAGACGACCAGGAACACGACGATCCCCGAAAGGTTCGCCTGCGGCACTTTCGTCGACTGGCCTGTTACCACGTAACCTCCGCTGAAAGGCACGGCGTACAGGCGGAAGCCTCGCTGGGTGACGAAGCCAGCAGAGTGCGAATCGGGTGCCACGGCCGGGTTCGCCGTCGCGTAGATGAGCGTCCACCGCGGATCGAAGATCTCGACGAAGACGTCTGTGCTCGTCTTGATGTCGGCGGGCGCAATCGGTGGCGTGGCGGCCAGCGGCGGCGAATCCGCTAGCGATTGGACCGCTTGCTGTGCGCGACTCCGCAGAGCGTCGTCCTGATTGGACATGACGCCGCGCGAGAGAAGCGCGTACAGCAACAGCCCGAACAGCAGGAGCGCGAGCGCGACCACCGCCGCCCCGAACAGGGCGAGCCTGAGGCGAAGGGGCATCTACTCTCGGAGCGCGTAGCCCGCGCCGCGAACGGTGTGCAGGAGGCGCGGCTCGCCCAGCTTCTGGCGCAGGTACCCGACGTACACCGCGACTACGTTGTCGCTTTCGGGCTCGCCTTTCCACACGGCGTCAATTAGCTGCTCGCGCGACAGCACCTGACGAGGGTGGCGTAGAAAATGCTGCAGCAGGTCGAACTCCGTGGTGGTCAGCTCCAGCTGGCGATCGCCGCGCCACGCGCCGCGGCTGGACGGCTCGACGTGCAGGTCTGCAAAACGAAGGTGGTCGACGGGCGCAGCCCGGCGCAGCAATGCACGGACCCGCGCCAGGAGCTCCTCGTACGCGAACGGCTTGACCAGGTAGTCATCCGCCCCGGAGTCGAGCCCGCGCACTCGCTCTTCAGTCCCACCGAGCGCGGTGAGCAGAAGGATCGGCACCGAGCCCGTCGAGCGCAGGCGCCGGCAGACGGCGATCCCGTCGAGCCCGGGCAGCATGATGTCGAGGACGACCAGGTCGAATGGGCGCTCACGCGCTCTACGCAGCGCCTCGTTGCCGTCGCCGGCGGCCTCGACGTCATGGCCTTCGGCGACGAGGACACGTTCCAGGGTGGCGGCAAGGCGCGGATCGTCCTCGACGACCAAGATCCGGGAGCCACTCATCCGCTGCGATTTATAGATCGCCGGATGTGAATTCGATAAGGACTGGCCCTATTCGGCCTCAGTGACGGTCACGTGCTTCGTCGCGACTAGGCGTCCGCGAAGGCCGACGAACGTCCCCGAAGTCGGCGCCACGTCCGAGTAGTCGGCGCCAACGGCGACAGTGATGTAGCCAAGCCCGCCACGACTCGCGTGCGTCGGATCGAACGGGTGGGCGATCGCGTCTTCCGTCCCGTCGGCGGCGGGCAGCACGACCTCGACCCAGGCGTGAGTGCCGCCCTGGCCCAGCATATGGCCGGAGACATAGCGCGACGGCAGGCCGCACGCCCGGCAGGCTGCCAGCATCACGTGGGCGTAGTCCTGGCACACGCCGGCCCCGATGGCAAGCGCTTCGGCGGCGGTTGTGCGCACGCCTGTCACGTCGTGGCGGTAGGTCATCGACCCGTAGACCCAATCGTTGATGCGGTCGGCCAGATCGAGGTCGCCCTTCGCCCTGACCGCCAGGTCGCGGGCGGTGTCGACGATCCTGTCGTCAGCCTCGGTGAGGCGAGTGGGCTCGCGCAGGTACGCGAGACCCTGCCATCCCGCCGGCAATCGATTCGGCTGGTCGGCCCGGCGCTCCACTGTCACGTCGGCCATGAACTCGATCGTCTCCGCGACCCTGGGCGCGAAGACGTCGCAGACGACGTTGCCGAAGCGGTCGATGCGGCTCTCGACCCTTGCCCCGTCGAGGCCCACGTTCACTTCGTGCCGCAGCCGGCGCTGATCGCCGAAGCGCTCCGGCGGGATGACGACGAGGCGGTGCGCAAGGTCGCGGATGGGCTCCGGGTACTCGTAGCGAAACGTCTGGCTGACCCGGTACGCGGCGCGCGTGGCGGAGGCGAGGTACAGCATCAGTCGACGTCTGCCCACACAGTCATCGATTTGAACGCTGCCGGTCCATATGTGGTCACCATGGCAACGTCCAGCGCGTCGCGGCCGCGACCGATCAACACGCGACCCACGCGCCGCTCGTTGTTGCGGGGATCGAATGTCCACCAGCGGTCGCCCAGGTACACCTCCATCCATGCCGCGAAGTCCATGGGCGCAGGATTGGGCTCGACGTACAGGTCAGGAAGGTAGCCGAAGACGTACCGCGCCGGGATGTTCATGGCCCGGCAGAAGGTAACGGCCAGGTGTGTCAGATCCCTGCACACGCCCCTGCGCTGCTTCAGGACGTCGACCGCGGTGGTCAGGGGGTTGCTCGTGCCGTACTGGAACGTGATGTTGTCGTGGACCCAGTCGCTGATCGCCTGCACCCGCCGCCCTCCCGGCGCCGTCTGGCCGAACAGCTCCCACGCCGTGTCCATCAGCTCGTCGGACAGGCAATATCGGCTGGGCAGCGTGAAGTGGAGCAGCTCGCCAGGGAGCTCGTCGACCGGGAGCTGGGATGCGGCGGCGGCGTCGGGATCGGGCTCATCGGGCACCGCCACGGTCGCGTCGTAGCGCAGTGACATCTCTCCCTCGGGCATCAGAACCCTCTTGATCAGGTTGCCGTAGACGTCCGGGTACTCGTCAATGGGCAGGTTCGGCTCGGTGGACCAGGTTTCCCGAATGAGCCGGTGCCCGGCGTCTGAGCGCGGCCGGACCTGTACCGACGCCGCAGTCGCCGCGCTCACCGCATATCTGAATTCGCAGCCGACCCGTAGATCAATGGTCTTCGCAGGGTTCGGGATGGCGCAGAAACTATAGACGTGAGTTCGGTCGCGCTCGATGCCAACTACAGCATCAACGGGTTCTACGACGAGATGCTTGCGGCCGCCGGCAGGCCGCGGCCGGCATACCGCCGGCTCTACGAGCAGCTGAACCGGCTCGGCCCCGAGGAGCTCGAACGCCGGCACGCCCTGGCGATGGAGATGTTCCGCAACCACGGCGTCACCTTCGCCGTCTACCCCGACGCCCAGGGCACCGAGAAGGTCTTCCCGTTCGATGTGATCCCGCGAGTCATCGACGCCGGCACCTGGCGACGGCTCGAGGCGGGGCTCAAGCAACGTCTGCACGCGCTGAACCTGTTCCTAGACGACGTCTACGGCCGAAAGCTGGTCCTGAAGCAGAAGGCGGTGCCGCCCGAGATCGTCTTGAGCAGCGCGCTGTACCTCCGCGAGATCGAAGGCCTCGCCGTCCCGCACGGGATTCACTGCCACATCGCCGGCGTCGACCTCGTCCGGAATGAAAAGGGCGAGTTCTTTGTCCTGGAGGACAACCTGCGCACGCCTTCCGGCGCGTCCTACGTGCAGGCGAACCGGTACGTCATGAAACGCATCCTCCCCGACCTTTTTGCCGGCTATCCGGTGCGACCGGTGGAGGGTTACGTGCACGAGCTCCTGCGCTACCTCCGCTGGCTGGCGCCGGCGGGCGTCGACGATCCGACGGTCGTGCTGCTCACACCGGGCATCAACAACTCCGCGTACTACGAGCATCTGTACCTCGCCAAGCAGATGGGTGTCGAGCTGGTCGAGGGCTCAGATCTCGTCGTGGACGACGACCACGCGTTCATGCGAACGACCAAAGGTCTGCGGCCGGTGCATGTGATCTATCGCCGGATCGATGACGAGTGGTTGGACCCGATCTTCGGGCGCCAGGAGTCACTGGTCGGTGTGGCCGGCCTCGTCAATGCGTACCGCGCGGGGAACGTGGTGATCGCCAACGCGCTGGGCAATGGCGTTGCGGACGACAAGGCGGTTTACGCGTTGGTTCCGAAGTTGATCCGGTACTACCTCGACGAAGACCCGATCCTGCCCAATGTCGAGACGTATCTGTGCGCGTTCGACGCCGACCGCCGGTTCGTGCTCGAGCACATCGAGAGCCTCGTGGTCAAGACCGTCGACGCGTCTGGTGGCTACGGCATGTTGATCGGACCGGCTTCGACCGACAAGGAGCGTGAGGAGTTCAGGGCGCGCATCATCGCCAGGCCGCGGTCGTTCATCGCCCAACCGGTCGTTGCGCTGTCGGTGCAGCCCGTGCTCGACGGCGCGGGGCTGCGGCGCGGCCACCAGGACCTCCGCCCGTTTGTGCTCACCGGTCCTGACGTGTACGTCACCCCAGGCGGATTGACGCGAGTCGCTCTGAAGCCCGGCTCGCTCGTGGTCAACAGCTCGCAGGGCGGCGGCAGTCGCGATACGTGGGTGCTGGCCGACGAGGACATGGAGTTGCTCGATGCTTAGCCGCGCCGCCACCTCGCTGACGTTGCTGGGCCGCCATCTAGAACGTGCCGACTACCTCGCGCGCATCCTCGGCGTGCATGTCGCACTGTCGCTCGACCGCACCGACGAGCCGGGACCGGATTTCTGGATGCGCGTGATGGAGCTCGCGGGTTGGTCCGGCAGCGACACCGGCAAGCGAGAGCTGGCGGTGGAGATGATCGTCGCGGGAACGCTCGGACCATCGATACGTTCCAGCATCGCCGCGGCGCGCCTCGCTGCGCAGTCCGTTCGCCCGTCACTGCCGAGCGAGCTGTACGAGCAGGTGAACGCTTTGCACTGGCGCGGGCAGGAAACGATCTCGCAGCCGAACCTCTACCGGTTCCTGCTCGACGTCCAGATGAGCATCCGCCTCGTCGACGGCCTGCTCGAGGACACCATGTTCCACGACGAGGCGCGCGATTTCGTGCGCGTCGGCAAGTTCGTCGAGCGTGCCGCTAACGTCACGCATGTCGTCACGCTCAAGTCGGCCGAGCTGGCGGAGGCACAGGACGACGCGCTCGAATGGACCGCCGTCCTGAAATCGTGCTTTGCCTTCGAGTCGTATCAGTCGCGTTATCCCGGCGGCGTGACCGGCGATCGGGTGATCGAGTGCCTCCTCCTCGATAGCTCGCTGCCGCGGTCGGCGCGCTTCGCCAGCACCAATGCGCTCGAGGCGGTGACCCGGATCGATGGCAAGGCGCATCGCTCGAAGCCCCATCGCGTGCTGGCGCGGATCAAGGGCCTCTACACCCAGGCGAGCACCGACATGATCGCCGAGAAACCGCTCGAGTTCGATGCCGCCTGCCGGGCGCTCCTACGCCAGCTGGAGGTCGCGATGCGAGAGACGTACTTCCACCCGAGCAAGGTCCCGGCGGCCGTCGCCGGCGAAGAAGGCCGCGGCATGCCACAACAGCAGCAGCAGCAGCCATGAAGCTCGAGATCGTGCACAGCACGCGCTATCGCTACACAGGTCCCATCGCCGAAACCGTGATGGAGGTCCGGCTGCGGCCCATGGACGGCAACGGCCAGCGCTGCCTCGACTTTGAGCTCGCGCTGAGCCAGGGCGTCAAAGCGCGCACGTATGGCGACGGATTTGGCAACCAGGTCCACTACTTCAACCTCGTGCGGCCGCACGCGGGGCTGGCCATCGTGAGCCGCTCGACGGTCGAAACTGGCCTCGCTCCCGACGTCGACCCCGGCGACGACCTGGTCGAGGACTTCCTCCGTTTTCGCTCGCCGGTCAAGGAGGCAGCCGGCGTGCTCGAGCTGGCCGCCCGTCACCCCATCGCGGACCCGACCTCGGCGCAGCTCGTTGAGCAGGCCCTCGACATGCTTACGTTGACGATAAGCGCCGAGTTCACCTACGACCGCACCGTCACGAACGTGTACAGCGCGGTTGACGATGTCCTCGCGCTGAAGGCCGGCGTGTGCCAGGACTTCGCCCACCTGTTCATAGCGGTCGCGCGCGCGATGCGCGTTCCGGCCCGTTACGTCAGCGGTTACATCCACACGCCGGGCGAGCGCCGCGCAGCGGCGTCACACGCGTGGGCTGAGGCATGGGTGCCAGGGAAAGGCTGGATCGGCTTTGACGCGACCCACCCCGTTCGCACGACGCCGCACCAGGTGCGGCTGGCGGTCGGGCGTGACTACACGGATGCCGCCCCAACCCGGGGCGTGTACGTCGGCGCGGCGACCGGGACGATGGCGATCAGCGTGAAGACCCGAGAGGTCACCTGAGCCTCCTTTTTGGCCGAGAGCGATAAACACACGCGTTGCGAATTGGCGACGGAAGCCATGCGCCGCGCTGCGCCCGTGGCCTAGGCTTCTCGCCACTGTGCGTATGAGCCGGGAGATTGCGATCGAGATTTCGCGGGGAGGTCCCCCGACTTAGCGCCGCGTCGCTGATTCGGTGGGCCTCCCGGCCACAGGTCGGGAGGTTTTTTTATGTCTGGTCATAAGAGTCACGAGGTGCGCCCTGCGCGCGCCCGGCGGATCATCGTCTACGACACGACTCTGCGCGATGGGGCGCAGGGTCCGGCCATCTCGTTCTCCGCCGCGGACAAGGAGCGCATCGCGCGGATCGTCGACGGCCTGGGCTTCGATTATGTCGAGGGCGGCTTTCCAGGCTCCAACCCGAAGGATGAAGAGCTTTTCCGGCGACTGGCGGAGGAACCGTTGAAGCACTCACGCCTCGCCGCGTTCGGCGCCACCCGCCGCGCCGGAGCTCGTTGCGAGGGCGACGCCAACCTCCGAGCGCTGGCGGAGAGCACGGCGCCGGCGTGGACGCTGGTCGGCAAGAGCGACCCTTGGCAGGTCTCGACGGTGCTGCAGACGACGAACGAAGAAAACCTGGCCATGGTCGAGGAGTCGGTCGCGTACGGGGTGGGCTTGGGGCGCGAGGTCATCTTCGACGCGGAGCATTTCTTCGACGGCTACGCGCGCGACGCCGAGTACGCGATCGAGGTCTGCCTCTGCGCCGCACTGGCAGGAGCGAGCTGGGTCGTGCTCTGTGACACCAACGGCGGCAGCTCGCCGGACGCCGTCACTCACGCAGTCGAAGACGTCGTC
>DATEGL010000012.1:0-9111 GCA_035280145.1 Candidatus Dormiibacterota bacterium
CCCGAGACCGAGTCATCGAAATCGGAGCCGTCGCTTTCACCGCCGACCGGATCACCTCCACGCTGGAGCAGCTGGTCGATCCCGGCCGGGCCGTGCCCGACACCGTCCTGCGCCTGACCGGGATCAAGCAGGAGGAGCTGAAGGGTGCGGCGAGCCCGGAGCTGGCCCTTCGCCAGCTGGCCGACTTCCTCCGCGGTCGGCAGCCGGTCGGGCACGGCGCCCGGCTCGACGTCGAGTTCCTGGAGACGGCCGGGCTGTGGGACGAATCGCAGGAGATCCTCGACACCCTCGACATCGCTCGCATCCTTCTCCCCGGCGCCGGCAGCCACAGCCTTCCTCTGCTCTCGACGGAGATGGGCTTCACGCAGCCTCGGCCTCACCGCGCCCTCGACGATGCGGACGCGACGCGCCAGCTTCTGCTCCGCCTGCGCGAGGAGGCGATGGTGCTCGACGAGGGCGTGAAGGAGTCGATGCTCGCGCTGGTCGCGCCTTACGCGTGGCCGGTGGCAAGGTTCTTCGCCGACGCCCTGACCGCCCCCATCCCCGCGCCCGAGCCGGCGCCCGCGGTCCGTGCCGAAGCTCCGCGCCGGCCCGCCGCCCAGAACCCGCCGGACGACCCGGCGTCCGTCGCCGCCCTCCTGGGTCCCGAAGGACCGCTGGCGGATCTGCTGCCGGGGTACGAGCATCGCGAGCCGCAAATGCAGATGCTCCTGGCGGTCGCCCAGATGCAGTCCCGTGGCGGGTCGCTTGTGGTTGAGGCAGGAACCGGCACAGGCAAGAGCCTTGCCTACCTGGTTCCGTCGATCGCCCGCGCGGTCGGCCATCACGAGCGAGTTGTGGTTTCGACCAACACGCACACGCTGCAGGAGCAGCTGATGGGCAAGGACCTTCCTGGACTGCGCGACTGGCTGCCCTGGGAGTTCAAGGCAGTCCTTCTCAAGGGCCGCTCCAACTACGTGTCGCTGCGTCGCTGGCGCCGCTATCTCGCGGAACCGTGCGCCGACGCCGACGAGCTGATGTTCAAGCTCAAGGTGCTCGTCTGGCTGCACACCACCGAGAGCGGCGATCGCTCCGAGATGCGCCTGCACGGGCGCGAGGAGGTGTTCTGGACGCGCATTGCAAGCGACCCCCTCGACTGCGTCGGCATCCACTGCACCAAAGAGGACTGTTACGTGCATCGCGCCCGCGCCGAGGCGGAGACGGCAGACCTGGTCGTGGTCAACCACGCCCTGCTGCTGGCGGACGCCGAGCTGGGTGGCGGCTTGCTTCCGGAATACGACCACCTCGTGATCGACGAGGCCCACCACCTCGAGGAGGCCGCCACGCGCGGCATGAGGCAGGAGGTCGACGGGCCGGGCGTGCTGGCCTTGCTGGAGAGGCTTGCCCATGGACTGCTCGACGACCTGCGCCGGCAGCCGCATCTCGGCGCGTCCGACGACTGGTTCGGCGAGGCGGCCCCTCAAGCGATGGCCGCCGCCGACCGGGTGCGCGAGCTCTTCCGCATCGCTGACCGCTGGGTCGCAGCACGGCTTGGGGAAGCGGAGCGGAGAGAGGAATCTGTTCGCATCACGCCGGCCGTTCGCGATGACGACGGCTGGGCAGACATCCGGCTGAGCGCGGACAACACGGTCACGGCGCTGACTGCGCTCGACGCAACGCTGCGTAAGGCGATCGCCGGGGTTCGCGAATGGCTCGGCGGCGAGGAGCCGGACCAGGGAATTCGCGAGCTGGAGATGATCCGCGGCCGGCTCGAAACCTCGACTCGTGTTCTCGACGAGGCGCTTCTCCAACCGGACGACAACCGCGTGTACTGGTTCAGCCAGGTCTCGCGCGCCGAAAACCTCCTCCTGCGCACGGCGCCCATCAACGTCGGATCGCTCCTGCGCGACCGCGTGTACGAAGAGCGCCGCTCGGTTGTCTTCACGTCCGCGACGCTGGCAGTCGGGGGCACGTTCGACTACTTCAGGTCACGCGTCGGTCTTCGCGAAGACGTGGAGGAGCTGATCCTTGCGTCGCCGTTCGACTTCTATCGCCATGCGCTTGTTTGCCTTCCTACCGACCTGCCGCTGCCCGAGGACGAGGCCTTCGACGTCGCCGTGGAGGAGCTCATCGCCGCGGTCGCCCGTCGCGTGGGGGGCCGGACCCTGGCCCTCTTCACGTCGAACCGGCAGCTGCGTGACGTGCACGCGGCGTTGAAACAGCGTGTCGACCTCGACGAGGTCTTGATACTCGGCCAGGGCATCGACGGTCAGAGACGCCAGCTCCTGAAGACCTTTGAGGAGGCCGCTAGACCATTGCTGCTCGGCACCTCGACGTTTTGGGAAGGGATCGACATCCCGGGCGAGAGGCTGAGCTGCGTGATCGTGGTCCGGCTTCCGTTTCCTGTGCCGACCGATCCGGTGTACGCAGCCCGCGCTGAGCAGGTCCGCGATCCGTTTTTGCAGCTTGCTCTTCCGCAGGCCGCGCTGCGCCTCAAGCAGGGGTTTGGCCGGCTGATCCGCCGCTCCACCGACCATGGCGCGGTCGTGATCCTGGACAACCGAATCCTCGCTCGCGACTACGGCAAGGCTTTCCTGAACATCCTGCCGCCTGCGTCGCGATACGTGGGGCCGGGCGCGCAGGTCGCGCACCGCGTCGGAGAGTGGATCGACAACGGTTGAGCCGGTTGTTCGTTGTCGCCACTCCGATCGGCAACCTCGAGGACGTCAGCGCACGCGCAGTGCGCGTGCTCGGTGAAGTCACTGCGATCGCCGCGGAAGACACGCGAGTGACGGCCCGCCTCCTCGCGCGCCACGGCATCCGTAAGCCATTGCTCAGCTACCGGGCGCCGGTCGAGCGCCGCGGTCTTCCGAGAGTGCTCGACGCGCTGGACGGCGGCGACGTCGCGTTGGTCAGCGATGCCGGCACACCGACGCTGTCCGACCCTGGCCAGGCACTGGTGACCGCAGCGTGGGCGGCGGGCCACACCGTGGTGCCGATCCCCGGACCCAGCTCTATCACTGCCGCGCTGTCGATCGCGGGCTACCGCGGACCGGGATTCAGCTTTCTCGGCTACCTGCCGCGCAAGTCGGGCGAGATGAGGCGCCTGCTCGACTCATTGCGCCAGGATCCGAAGCCTGCGGTCGCTTTCGAGTCGCCATTCCGGATCCAGAAGTCACTCGCGTTGATCGCCGAAACGCTGCCCGACCGCAGTCTCACGCTGACCCGCGAGTTGACGAAGCTGCACGAGCAGGTATTGCGCGGCACCGCGTCAGATGTGCTTGCGGCTCTGGGAGACCGTGCGCGCGGCGAGTTTACAGTTGTGATTTCCGGTGCGTAGTCAGAGAACTGTCCTGATCGCTCCCGCCTGGCCATACGCCAACGGGCCGCGCCACATCGGCCACGTGGCCGGCTTAGCCGTGCCCGGCGACGTGCTGGCGCGATTCGAGCGCCTGCGCGGCTCGCGGGTGCTCATGGCCAGCGGCACCGACGAGCACGGCACGCCCATCACATTCGAGGCGGACAAGAAGGGAATCGCTCCCAAACAGTTCGCCGACGAGAACAACGCGCTGATCGTCGACGACTTCGTGCGGCTGGGAATGACATACGACATCTTCACTCGGACCACGACGGCCAACCACTATCGGGTGACGCAAGGGCTGTTCCTCACTCTTTACGAGAAGGGCTACCTGCTCAGACAGAAGCAGATGGGCGCCTTCGATCCCGCGAGCGGACGCACGCTTCCCGATCGCTACATCGAAGGCAAGTGCCCCATCTGCGGCTATCTCGAGGCACGCGGCGACCAGTGCGACAACTGCGGCAACCAGCTCGATCCGATAGATCTGATCAACCCGCACCAGCGCGGCAGCGATGCCCCTGTCGAATTCCGCGAGACGGAGCATTTCTTCTTCGACCTGCCGGCCTTCGGCGAGCGGCTCACGCAGTGGATCGAGTCTCACGACAACTGGCGGCCCAACGTACGGAAGTACTCGCTCGAGTTCGCGCGCAACCTGAAGCCGAGAGCCATCACGCGCGACCTCGACTGGGGTGTGCCGGTGCCGCTGCCGGGTTGGGAGGACAACCCGAACAAGAAGATCTATGTCTGGTTTGACGCGGTCATCGGCTACCTGTCCGCGTCGATCGAGTGGGCGGTCGAGCGCGGCGAACCCGAAGCCTGGAAGGACTGGTGGCAGAACGACAGCAGCGACCACTACTACACGATGGGAAAGGACAACATCACCTTCCACACGGTGCTCTGGCCGGCCATCCTCATGGGCGCCGGTGACCGCCATCTCCCGGACGACATCGTGGCCAGCGAGTTTCTGCACATGGAGGGCCGCAAGTTCTCGACCAGTCGCGGCCAGGTGATCTACGTCAAGGACGTCCTCGATCGCTACGACGCCGATGCGCTGCGCTACTACCTGATGATCGCCGGACCTGAGAACCAGGACACCGACTTCACCTGGTCCGAGTTCATCCGCCGCAACAACGACGAGCTCGTGGCCACGTGGGGCAACCTCGTCCACCGTACGCTCGTCAACGCGCACCGCAACTTCGGTTCGGTTCCCGAGTCAGGGGAGCTGACGGAGCCGGATCAGGCGCTGATCAGCGAGGTCGAATCCGCGCTCGACTACGTCGCCGCTCAACTGGAGGAGGCACGCTTCCAGAACGCGCTGAAGCACGCCATGGGCACCGCCGCCAGGGTCAACGTCTATCTCGGCACCGAGCAGCCGTGGCACGTCATCAAGACCGACCGAGGGCGGGCGGGCACGGTGCTGTACGTGGCGCTTCGGTGTGTCGACAACCTCAAGACCATGCTGACCCCGTTCCTGCCGTTCTCTTCGCAGCGGCTCCACGCGATGCTCGGCTACGACGACGTGATCGCACCGCAGCCCCAGGTCAAGGATGTCGGCACGCACCGCATCATCACGGGCGATTACCCGCAGGAAGACCGCTGGCGCCCGTCGCAGCTCGAATCGGGGCGCAAGCTGAGCGAGCCTCAGCCGCTCTTCAAGCGGCTCGACGAGGTGCCGGAGGAGGGAGCCGCATCTTCGTAGACACCCATCTCCACATCGACGAGCTCGGCGACGCAACCGAGGTTGTCCAGCAGGCCGTCGCAGCCGGCGTGACGCGGCTGATCGCTGTGGGCACGAACCTCGAGCGCAGCGCCAACGCCGTCTCGCTGGGGCATGCGTACGAGGAGGTTTGGGCCGGAGTCGGTCACCACCCGCTCGAGCCGTCGGAGCCTGACTTTGCCGCCATCCGCGACATGGGTCAGGACGAGATGGTCGTCGCCATCGGCGAGATCGGGCTCGACTTCGAGCACGTTGGTGGGCCGCCCAGCGATCTGCAGATCCAGCGCCTCAACGAGCTGTTCTCGATCGCAACCGACATGGACCTGCCGGTTTCGATCCATAACCGCGGCGCGTCGCACGAGCTGCTGTCCGCGATCCATTCCCACCCCGGTCTCAGGGGCGTCATGCACTATTACGCGCTCGATTGGGACTGGGCGCAGCGATTCCTGGAAACTGGCTTCTACCTTTCCTTCGCGGGCCTGGTCACGCGACCGAGTCGAGATGCGCTGCGCGACGTGGTCAAGCGCTGCCCTGCGGATCGGCTGCTGCTGGAGACCGACTCACCGTACGGGAACTCGCAGAAACGGATGGGCGTGCCCAACCGGCCTGCGTATCTCGTCGACACAGCCGAGCTCGTCGCGGAGCTCCGGGCGATCAGCCTCGAACAGCTGGCGGACCAGGAGCGTGCGAACGCGATCACGCTGTTCCAGAAGATGAAGTGAGTCGCCCGCCGCAGGCGACTGCGTGATCGATCCGGCGGATCCGCAGCAGCTCGATGGGCTGCTGCGACGCCACCGGATCACTCTTCGGCGCCGGCTGGGCCAGAACTTTCTGATCGACTCGCAGCTGCGCGACGCCATCGCCGATGCGGCCGGGCTTGATCGCGACGACGAGGTTCTCGAAGTTGGCGCAGGAGTGGGGACGCTGACGATCGCCCTTGCGCGGCGCGCCCGGCGCGTTGTCGCCGTCGAGCTCGACCGCGACCTCATCCCTGCATTGCGCGAAACCGTGGGCGACCTGGCCAGTGTCGAGATCGTGCAGGGCGACATCCTGCGCCTCGACCTCAACTGCGAGTTCGTTGTGGGCAACATCCCCTACAACCTGACAGGCGAGCTGGTCCGCAAGCTGCTCGACCGGCTTCCCAGGCCGCGCAGGCTATCACTCGTCGTGCAGAAGGAAGTCGCCGAGCGGTGGGCGGCGACGACGTCCGCGAGCCTCGCCACGGTCGCCGTTCAGGTCTTTGCGCGGCCGCGAATCGTCATGACCATCCCCGCCGGCGCGTTCACGCCGGTTCCCAGGGTCGATTCCGCCATGGTCGTGCTCGAGGTGCGGGACAAACCGGCGGTCGACGTCGAACCCGAGCCGTTCCTCAGTTTCGTCGAGGCGGTGTTTCAGTTTCGGCGCAAGCAGCTCGGCGGCACGCTCGCACGCATCGCCAACCTTTCGGGAGTCGAAGCTGCGCGTCGCCTGAACGAGCTTGGTGTGCAGGGCACACGGCGGCCCCAGACCCTGTCGCTGCCGGAATGGGAAACCGTGTATCGGGCGTTCAATCCCAGCGGCGATCGTTAACCTCTGCGGCTGTGGATCCGATCAGGCTGCCCGTCGAGGTTCCCGGCGGCGGTGGATTTCGCGGCGCGCTGGGCCACACGGCGTTCCGCAACCTGTGGTTCGCGCAGCTCGCGGCCCAGCTTGCGGACAAGTTTCTTCTCTTCTCGCTGATCATCCTCGCCTATCACATCTCGGGCGGCAGCACGTCGGTGGCGGTCATCCTCCTTGCGTACACCGTCCCTGCCGTCTTGTTTGCGCCTCCGGCCGGAGTCATCGCCGACCGCTTCAACCGCAAGCAGATCATGGTCTGGTGCAACCTGGGCCGCGCCGCGGCTGTTGCATTGATCCCGATTGCGTCCTTGATCCCTGGCGTGCAGAGCGACTTCATCCATCTGCTGGTGATCACGCTCGTGTTCTCTGCGGTGGGCCAGCTGTTCGGCCCGGCCGAGGCCGCCGTGATACCGACCATCCTGCCTCGACCGCTGCTGATCACAGCGAACTCGATGGCCCTGCTCACGATGGTGCTGACGCTCGTCTTTGGCGGCGTGCTCGCTCCGGTCGTCTCCCGGATCGACCTGTACGCGCCGTACTGGACGGCGGTCGTGCTGCTCGTCATCGCAGGGACGCTGATCTTCGCGTCTGACATCCCGCCACTGGCTAGGGAGACCGAGTCACCGCTGGAACAGAGTGCAAGCAGGTTCCGGCTCATGCTGCTCGACCTGCAGGAAGGCATCGATGCGCTGCGCGCGTCGCGCGGCCTGCGGCTCGCGTTCGGACAGGTGAGCATCGCGGTCCTCGTCCTTTTCAACCTCTACACTCTCGCGCCCGCCTACGTGACCCGGATCATTGGCATCGCCGCTCAGGACACGTACGTGATCCTCGGCCCGGCGACTGCGGGAGCGATCCTCAGCGCCGTCTTGCTTGGGCAGTTCCTGCGCGGCGTGGATAAGTCGCGCGTGCTCGCAGGATCGCTGATAGCGAACGGTGTAACGCTGATCGCGTTGGCGGCGGTGCCCGAGCTGATGCGGCGGCTGCCTGACCTTCAGGTGCACAACCGGATCACGGGCGCGACATTCAGCTTTTTGATCGGCGTGGAGTTCGGCGCCATCTTGATCCCCGCGATCACGTACCTGATGGAATCGACCAGCGACGCGATCCGCGGCCGGATCTTCGCCCTCCTCTACATGACGATCAACGGCGTCTCAGCTATTCCAGTGCTGGTCGCCGCGGCGCTGGCGGACAACATCGGCACCGCGCAGGTTCTTGGCGGCCTGGGAGCTCTGCTGCTGGGTGGCGGGGTCGGCGTCATCGCGGGCGGGCTGCACGCTCCCGAGCCACAAACAGGACCAAGACAATCAGGAACAGGATGACCAGGCCGCCGATGCCGATGTCGCGGATGATGGTTTCCAGGAGCTCGAGGTTGCTGCCCAGCGCGTAACCCGCGATGCCAATCACGGTCGCCCACAGCAGGCCGCCGATCGCGCTGAACAGCTGAAATCTCCAGAACGGCATGCGCGCCATGCCGGCCAGCATCGAGCCCCACGTGCGCAGGCCGAGGATGAATCGCGCCGCGACCACGGCCTTATCGCCGTGGCGGGCATAGAAGAGCTCGGCGCGTGCGAGGTGCTCGGGGCGGATGTGGAAAAGGCTTCCGAAGCGCTCGACGAAGGGCCGGCCGCCGCGATGACCGAGCCAGTAGCCGAGGTCTGCGCCCGCCGTGGCGCCGGCGAAGCCGAACAAGATGACGAGCACGAGCGAATGGTGGCGCGCGGCCGCCCACGCCGCCGCTGCGAGAAGCAGCGCCTCTCCCGGGAATGGGACGCCTGCGCTCTCGACCAAAATGCCGAGCCCGGCAGACGGATATCCCAGAGCATCCACGAGGGCGGGCCAGTTCACAGGGCTTCATATACTGGACGACCCGATGCCCGATTACGGGGAGCACGAGTCAACCGGCGATCCCCTGGAGATCCTCAGACACTCCAGCGCCCATCTGCTCGCCGCCGCCGTCGTGGAGCTCTACCCCGATGTCAGGTACGGCATCGGGCCGGCTGTCGAGGACGGCTTCTACTACGACTTCGACTTCGGGGGTGGGTCGATCTCCGAGTCGGAACTGCCCGGCATCGAGTCGCGCATGCGCAGGCTCGCCCAGGCCGACGTCCCGTTCGTTCACGAGTTGCTCCCACGCGCCGAAGCCATCGAGGCTTTCAGCCAGCGTGGCCAGGACTACAAGCTCGAGCTGATCGCCGACAAGGTCGAGGGCGATGAGGTCAGCGTGTACTGGACCGGCGAGTTCCTCGACCTCTGTCGTGGACCTCATGTCCATTCCACCAAGGACTTGAAGGCGTTCAAGCTGCTCCGCGTCGCCGGTGCGTACTGGCGCGGCGACGAGAAGAAGCCGCAGCTGACGCGCATCTACGGCACGGCCTGGCAGACGCAGCGCGAGCTCGACGACTACCTGAAGTTTCTGGAGGAAGCCGAGAAGCGGGACCACAAGAAGCTCGGCAAGGAC
>DATEGL010000013.1:0-4101 GCA_035280145.1 Candidatus Dormiibacterota bacterium
CGCCGGCACCGAGCTGGGCCGCAAGGCGCAGCCCATCCTGGCCTCGGGCCAGTACGTGTCCGACGACATCATGATCGGCATGATCCGCAACCGGCTCCGCCAGCCCGACTGTGAGCCCGGGTTCATCATCGACGGCTTCCCGCGCACCGTTCCGCAGGCGAATGCGCTCGATGTGTTGATGGTCGGGCTCGGCAAGCGCTTCGACCGCGTCATCTACCTGAAGGTCCCGATCGACGAGCTGCTTCGCCGCCTGTCCGGCCGGCTGGTCTGCCCACAATGTCAGCGCACCTACCCACCCGGCACCTCCGTCTGCCAGGTGGACGGCAGCGGGCTCGTCCAGCGCGAGGACGACAAGCCTGAGGCCGTCCGGCCGCGGATCGAGATCTACCTCGACAAGACAATCCCGGTGCTCGACCACTACCGGGCCGCCGGCCTGGTTTCCGAGATCGATGGCCTGGGCACAATCGAGGAGATAAGCCGCCAGGTGCTGACTGCTGCCAACGGCCGGGTGAAAACCGCCAAATGATCAACCTCAAAACAGCCCACGAGATCGACCTCATGTCCCACGCGGGCGCCCTGTTGGCGTCAGTCCTGCCGCCCCTCAAACAGGCCTGCCAGCCGGGCGTCAAGACCATCGAACTCGACCGCATCGCCGACCGGCTCATCCGCGCCGGCGGCGCCACGCCTGGCTTCCTCGGCTACAACGGCTTCCCGCGCTCGATCTGCGTGTCCATCAACGACGAGGCGGTGCACGGCATCCCTGGCAACCGCAAGATCGCCGAGGGCGACCTGGTCAGCCTCGACCTCGGCCTCGTTCTGGACGGTTTCTGGGCCGACGTCGGCGTGACGGTCGGCGTGGGCAAGATCACTTCCGAGGCCGCCCGCCTGATCAAGGTCACCGAACAGGCCCTGTACGTCGGCATCGACAAGGCCCGGCCGGGGGGCTTCCTCGGCGACATCTCGTCCGCCATCCAACAACACGTCGAGAGCAACGGCTTCAGCGTCATCCGCCAGTTCGTGGGACACGGTATCGGGCGCCAGATGCACGAAGACCCGCAGGTGCCCAACTTCGGCGTCGCCGGCACCCCGCCGCGGCTCAAGCCGGGTATGACGCTTGCCATCGAGCCAATGGTCAATGCCGGAAGCCACGAGGTCTACATGAAGCCGGACGGCTGGACCATCTGCACCGCCGATGGGTCACTCTCTGCCTACTTTGAGCACACCGTCGCTATCACAGAAAAGGGGCCGGTCGTGCTCACCAAAGGGGCGCTCGACTGAGTTCAGACGAAGCTTTGGTATACTCGGCGTTCGTGCCCCAGCGCCCCTCGCTCGTGAAGGGGGTCGTGGTGGAGCCTCTTCCCAACGGTGTCTACAGGGTTGAGCTCGAGAACGGGGCCAAGGTCCTCGCTCACGTCGCCGATCGCGCCGGCACCCACTTCACCAGGCTTCTCGCCGGGGACAGGGTGGGGGTCGAGCTGGCGAGCAGCGACCGGTCGCGGGGGCGGATTCGAGAGATTTGGAGATGAAGGTTCGTCCGTCCGTCAAGAAGATGTGTCCAAGCTGCCGGGTGATCAAGCGCAACGGAGTCGTGCGCGTGATCTGCTCGAAGACGCCCAAACACAAGCAGAGACAGGGGTGAATGTGACGAAGACCGAACAGAGAACGAATCCGGGGTCCCCGCGAAATCGAAGATTTTGTGGGGTGGAAACACAAGCAGAGACAGGGCTAGAGGGGTAGAGGGCTACTAGATGGCAAGAATCGCCGGCGTCGACATTCCCCCGCAGAAGCGCGTGGTCGTCTCCCTGACTTACATCCACGGGATCGGCGACACGACCTCCCAGAAGATCTTGAAGATGGCCAACATCGATCCCGAGAAGCGCACCAAGGATCTCCCCGAGGAGGAGGTCGCGCGGCTGCGCCAGGTCATCGACCGCCTCGCCACGGCCAAGGACATCCTCATCGAAGGTGACCTCCGCCGCGACGTGGCGACGAACATCAAGCGCCTGACCGAGATCGGCTCCTACCGGGGCCAGCGGCACCGCCGCGGCCTGCCCGTGCGCGGACAGCGGACGCGCACCAACGCCCGCAGCCGGCGGGGCCCCAAGCGCGCGGTCGCCGGCAAGAAGAAGGTCAAGGCCGGCAAGTAATGACCAAACAGAAAAAGGTCGTCCGCACGCGGCGACGCGAGCGCAAGAACGTGGTCAACGGGCAGGCCCACATTCAGAGCACGTTCAACAACACGATCATCTCGATCAGCGACGTCGACGGCAACGTCATCGCCTGGGGCTCGGCCGGAGCGCAGGGCTTCAAGGGCAGCCGCAAGTCGACGCCGTTCGCGGCCCAGCAGACAGCTGAGGCGACCGCCAAGAAGGCGCTCGAGCACGGGATGCGCTCGATCGAGGTCTTTGTGCGCGGGCCTGGCGCCGGCCGCGAGGCAGCCATCCGCTCGCTGCAGGCGACCGGCCTCGAGGTGAGCGCGATCCAGGACGTGACCCCGATCCCCCACAACGGCTGCCGGCCACCCAAGCGCAGGCGGGTCTAGAAACACATGGCCAACTACAGCGGGCCGGTCTGCCGCTTCTGCCGCCGCGAGGGCGCCAAGCTCTACCTCAAAGGCGAGCGCTGCTACACGCCGAAATGCGCCATCGAGCGCCGTGCGTTTGCGCCCGGCATGCACGGCCAGGCGCGCAAGCGCAAGACATCGGACTACGGCCTGCAGCTGCGCGCGAAGCAGAAGGCGCGGCGCATCTACGGTCTGCTCGAGAAGCAGTTCCGCAACTACTTCGACGAGGCATCCAACGAACCAGGCGTCACAGGCTTGAATCTGCTGCGCCACCTGGAGCTTCGCCTGGACAATGTCGTTTACCGGCTTGGGCTCGGTGCCTCGCGCAAGCAGGCTCGCCAGCTCGTTACGCACCGGCACTTCGAGATCAACGGCAAGACCGTCAACGTGCCGTCGTTCCAGCTGAAGCCCGGCGACGAGCTGAAGGTCAAGCCCGCCAACGGCGTTTTCGATGTGGCGTTGGACGCGTCAAAGGTGCGCCCTGTGCCTTCATGGCTTGCGTTCAACGCTGACGACAAGTCCGGCAAGATCCTTGCCCGACCGGACCGGCACGAGATGGAGTCCGGGGTCGAGGAACAGCTGATCGTCGAGTTCTATTCAAGGTAGTCGGAGGTTTAAGAGACACCAAATTGGCGATTGACACCCAGATGACAGTGACGCCTCAGGTCCGCAAGCTCGAGGCAAGCGCGAACTACGGCAAGTTTGATATCGAGCCGCTGGACCCAGGGTTTGGAACCACGCTTGGCAACACGCTTCGCCGCGTGTTGCTTTCTTCGCTGTGGGGCGCCGCGGTGACGTCGATCCAGATCGACGGCGTTGCCCACGAGTTCACGGCGATCCCGCACGTAAAGGAGGACGTGACGGAGGTCATCCTCAACCTGAAGAAGCTTCGCCTGAAGGCCTTCACCGAAGACCCGATCACACTCCTGCTCGATGTCAAGGGACCGGCGGAGGTGCGCGCGTCGCATATCCAGGCCACGTCGGACGTCGAGGTCGTGAATCCGGACCTCTACATCTGCACGCTGGCCGCGAAGGGCCACCTGCGCATGGAGCTGAACGTCGAGCGCGGCAAGGGCTACGTCCCGGCCGAGCGCAACAAGCGCGAGGGCCAGCCGATCGGCGTCATCCCCATCGACTCGATCTTCTCCCCGGTGGAGAAGGCGAACTTCGTCGTCGAGAAGACCCGCGTCGGGCAGTCGACCGACTTCGACCGCCTGATCATCGAGGTCTGGACCGACGGCACGATGTCGCCCGAGGAAGCGGTCAGCCACTCAGCCGAGCTGTTCACCCAGCACTTGAACCTCTTCGTGAAGTTCCGCGACTCGATCGAGAAGACCGAGGCGGAGCGAAGCGGCGAAAAGTCGAGCGGGAACCGCCTGATGGACACCCCCATCGAAGAGCTCGACCTCTCGGTGCGTGCCTTCAACTGCTTGAAGGCGAACGAGATCCAGACAGTTGGGCAGCTGCTCCAGAAGCGCGAGGAAGAGCTGCTGGCGCTGCGCAACTTCGGGCGCAAGTCGCTGGACGAGATCAAGGAG
>DATEGL010000014.1:0-5199 GCA_035280145.1 Candidatus Dormiibacterota bacterium
GGTGGCCCGGCCGGAATTCATCATCATTGCCCCAAGCCAGCCGGCGATCTGAGGAGCGAACGGGGAGTCCGGCACCGGGTCGAGGAGCTTCCAGGCATCGGTGAGCCTCCGCTCACCCTCTGCCGAATTGCCGGTGCTCCAGGCCGCCCGGCCAAGGATGTACTCGCGCGCCGCAGAGAACGGTAGGCGTGACACGCGATCGATGATCGACGTCGCCTGGACCTCTCCGCTGGTCAGCCTGCATTCGAGTGCGCTGAGCTCTCGGAGCTCGCGCAGCTGGCCGTCGGCAGTCAGCTCCGCAGCCTGCTCCAGCGCCGACGCGGCCACGCTCCAGGAGCCGTTGGCAGCGGCCCCGCGGGAGAACGCCTCCAGACGATCGGCGAGCTCGGCGTCCGGGCCGGTGCGCGACAGCACCTGGTGATGCAGGACGAGCGCCTCCTCGTCGACTACGTCCGCCGCGCGTCGATGCAGGTCCGAGCGCCGCCGCAGTGGAATTGCGTGATAGACGGCCGATGCCATAAGTGGGTGGGCGAAGCGGATCTCCATCGCAGCGCCGGATCCGTGCGACGCCACCAGGCCGCTCTGGATCGCAAGGTCGACTGCGTCGACGCCCTGCTCCAGGTCCACCAGGCGAAGGACCTTCTCCAACGCGCTTCGAACACCGAGCACAGACGCCGCCTCCATGACCGTCCGGGCTTCGGGTGCACACTTCGCGAGGCGCGATCTGACCAGGTCCGCGACCGGCCGCGGCGCGGGTAGCGGCGCATGCACGTCCCTGGCGATCACATCTGCGTCCAGCTCCGACAGCACCGCGCCTATGTGCAGAGGGTTGCCGTCTGTCCACGTATGCAGCCGGTCCACAGCCTGCCTGGACAGGTGCAGATAGAAGTGCTTGGTGAGCTGCTCTATCTCGCCCGGGGCGAGGCCGGCTAGCTTGACTTGCGTCGCCGGCCGGTTCTCGAGGAAGCGCTGGAATGCAGGCGGCAGCGACTCGTCGTCGCGAACGGTGACGATGAGGGCAACCCGGTCGGCGTGCAGCCTGCGGAAGACGAACGACAGGGCCTGGAGCGACGCTTCGTCGGCCCAGTGCGCATCGTCGAGAAGGAGCAGAAGCGGCTCGCTCTGCACCTCACCGATGAGCTCGAGCAACCTCGTGCCAACGGCGAATGACGCCTGACGCGAGGCGATCATTGCCGCTTTCGTGGCTGGTTCGTAACCGGCGCCGGCGAGCTGGCTCAGGAGCTGGTCGACAACTCCGAAGTCGAGAACCTTTTCCGACCTCTCGGCCGTCGCGGTCAGGACGCGAAAACCTGTGGCGGCCGCCGAGACCTGCGCGGCCAGCGCCGTCTTGCCGATCCCCGCCGGTCCACTGATCACGATAAGTGCCGGCTGGCCGTTCCGCACGACCTCGAGAGCACTCGCGATCGCCCGTCGCTCGGCGCTGCGGCCCACAAAAATCGGAGCGCCAGGGCGAGTGGCCAACGTCAGCCCACTGAGGCGCTTATCAACACATCGGCGCTGAAGTCCTGTCGGTACTCACCGCGCCCGGCCAGGACCGGCAACTGGCAGCGACATGCACACAGACGAGGTTCGGTCTTCATCGGTGTCTAGGCTGCCGTGTCTAGCCTAACCCGTGACCGAGATCTGCCAAGCGTGACCGCCGCGGATTCCATCGCCTCGAGACGGCCCTTCGCTACCGGTCGCAACATGCAGGTCTAGAACGGTCAGACCCGATTGGGGGGTTACGCGAAACCGGGCGTGAAGTCGCGTTCACGCCCGGCTCCCGAGTTCAGGAAACGCTCAGGGCAGGCTCAGGACTCCAGGAATTCGAGGGCCCCGGCCTGGTCCTCTAAGAAGCGCCAGAACTCCTTGACGCGACCTTCCGAGTCCGGGTGAACGACGTCGACGAACCTGTCCGAACGCGTCTTGCCGTTGCGCGTGATGGTTTGTGTCCCGAGCGTAACGGTGTGCTCCTCGGTGCCCAGGATGTCGTGAATTTCCGCTCGATAGCTGCCCTGCGTCAGCTGCCCGAACTTCCCGAAGAACCCCATAATCTGCGCCTTGCCGATGTAGTCCCCGGCCAGCGGTCCGCGTGGTCCGCCATGCCAGACCGTCTCGTCGGTGATGAAGGACATGACCATTTCCATGTCCTGCTTGTCGAACGCCGCATAGCCCTTGCGTGCCATGTCGATATTGCGCTGGACGGTGCTTGTGACTGCCATAGGCCGCCTTCCTCCAACCCAGAACCGCCGGCGCGCTGACAGGCCCCTGACCAGCCCATCCGGCCGGCAGGGCCATTGTGACCCTGATCGGGCTGCGTGTCAGGCTCGGGTTAGGGCGAGGGAACGATCCCCGGAATCGCATACGCCTCGATCATCGCCAGGATGCCGACGGCCGCGGTCAGGATCAGGCTGTAGCCGATCACGCGACGGAAGATCTCGCCTTCCGCGCCCACCTTGTTCACACCGGCCGCACCGACCGACAGGTTCTGCGGGCTGATCATCTTGCCCATCACGCCGCCAGACGAGTTGGTGCCTGCGGTGAGGATCGGGCTGACGTTGCCAAGCTGCTGCGCGGTCTGCGCTTGCAGCGGCCCGAACAGGGTGTTGGACGAGGTGTCACTTCCGGTGAGGAACACGCCGAGCCAGCCCAGGAACGCAGCGACGAACGGGAAAATCGCGCCGGTCTTGGCAAAGGCGATGGCAAGGCTTGCCGTCATGCCCGAGTAGTTCATCAACTGGGCGATCGCGAGGATCAGCGCGATGGTCGCGATGGGCAGCGCGAGCTGGCGAATGGTGCGCCAGTACACCGTTAAGAAGTTGAGCTTTGCCCCTGCCAGCAGCATCAGCAGGAACGCAACGACGCACGCATAGAGGACCAGGGAACCGGCTGCGGCGAGGAAGTTCCAGTCGAAGGCGAGTGGGTATTCCGTGTGCGCCTTGGAGGCGATCGGCTTTTCGCGGTCGATCAGCGAGACCGGTTTGCCTTTGACGATCTCGTACGTGCCAGGCCAGTAGAAGTTCCAGTCGGGGAATTTGAAAGCCTGGCGATCCTTGCTCGCCAGCGGGCCGATCCACGGCTGCAAGCACAGCGCGAATCCCGGTGATCCGCACTTGAAGTCCGCCGTGAGGTTCGCGGGAGTGCTGAGGGCGGTCTTGGGGTCGTTCACCGGATGCCCCGACCACCAGGGCAGGTTGCCCATCTGGCCGATGAGGATCACCAGCACGAGAACGACATACATGCCGTAGGCGCGTGCGATGCGCATCGGTGAGTCGATGGAGTCGAACGGCGACGGTCTTGAACGGGTGGCCGCCTCGCCAGGCCGGTCGGTGCCGCCCATGACGCGGCGTGGGGTTGAGCCCGCTGCTGAGGGCCTTTCGTGCGGGAACTGCCAGGTTTCCTTTGGGCGCCACACCTGCAGCAGCAGCGCGAGAGCGGCCATCGAGACGAGCGCGGCGATGATGTCCGTCAGCTCGGGGCCGACGAAGTTCGAGATGATGAACTGGACGACCGCGAACGAAACGCCCGTGAGGAGAACCGCCGGCAGGATCTGAGTCATCCGCTTCCACCCGGCCATCACGACGATCAGGTAGGCCGGGATGAGGATCGAGAAAACGGGGAGCTGGCGTCCCACCATCGCCGAAAGCGCGAGGGTGGTGTTGGTCACCGGGTGCCCGACGATCGGGGCTACCAGACCGCCCAGCGTTACGACCGGAATGCCGATCGAACCGAAAGCGACAGGCGCGGTGTTCGCCAGCAACGCAAGCACGGCAGCAGTCACAGGCTCGAAACCAAGGCTGGCAAGGATCGATGCAGAGATCGCTACCGGCGCGCCGAAGCCCGCAATGCCCTCGATGAGCGCGCCGAAGCTAAACGCGACCAGCAGCGCCTGCAGACGCCGGTCGGTGGTGAGGCGAGTCAGCGAGCGCTTGATCAGGTCGAAGTCGCCGCTCGCCACCGTGAGGTTATGGAAGAAGACCGCGTTGAGGACGATCCAGCTGATCGGCCAGAGGCCGAAGGCCATGCCCTCCGTCGCAGTTCCGACCGACACGGTGAAGGGCATGCCCCACACGAGCCAGCCGAGGACGAAGGCCGTCAGCATCGCCGCCAGCGCGCAAAGCCACGCCGGAAGGCGCAGAACCGCCAGCGTGACGAAGAGCACGTAGAGCGGCTAGCCGGCGACGAGCGCTGAGAGAACGATGCTGCCCAGCACCGGCTGGTACGACTGATAAAAGGTCAAGAAGAGACCCAACTCGGTCCCTCCCCCAAAAGACGCGTGCCGGTGCCGAACGTCAATTCAAGCCAAATTCGGTCCGGCTGGCAAGTTCGCGAGGTATGGTCTCGGCCGTGCTGAGCTCCTCACAGGCCCGCACTCGACCCACTCCGGCCACCATGACCGTCCTGGGGACGGCCCTGATTCTCGGGGGCGTGGCGGCGTGGGGTTGGCCGGTCCTGGACCGAACGCTGAACCCGACATCGACCCGCCCCGGCCTGATCAGCTTCCTGGGCGTCGGCCTGACCGTCCTGGCCCTCACTGCGCTCCTTCTCTTCTTCGGACTCCGCGCCAAGCTGCCGCGCACGGGCGTCTTCCTCGCCGCGGCCTTCGGGTACAACGCGCTGCTCATCGCCGTGAAGCTGGGTCTGGGGCCGATCGCCATCTACGCGCAGAACGACTACTACCGCGCGCACTCGCTCCCGAGTGGGGCGACCGGCATCGATCCCGGGTTCTCTTTTCTGACCACGCCCCTCGCCTACCCGGGACTGGCGGCGGTGATGGCGGTCCTCTATGGGTTCGCCTTCCTGACCATCTACCTGATCTTCCACACTCGGTTGGGGGAGCGCCTCCATATACCGGTGAAACTCGAGCGGCGCTTCCTGCAGCTGCTGGTGACGATGTTCGTGCTCGCGATCGTCGGCGGCATCACGATCATCGGGCTGCTTGGGTTTCTCGAGTACGCGGCCAGCATCGCCTACGCGGGAACTGTCGCCGTGCTGATCGCGGTGTCCCTCAGCCTCGCGATCTTTCTGTGCTCGCTCGCTTTCCAGCAGGCTTCTGATCAGGCCGCGCTGACGCGCAACGTGACCATGCTGACCACCTTCGCGTGGATCGGCCTCGCCTTCATCGCGGCCTATCACATCCTCTGGGTCGTCTTCATCCTGATGTTGGTCTCGTTGTGGCCGCTCAAGCCATGGGCCTAC
>DATEGL010000015.1:0-3532 GCA_035280145.1 Candidatus Dormiibacterota bacterium
GACATCGCGGGCAAGGGCATCGTGAACCCGATCGGGGCGATTTTGAGCGCCTCTATGATGGTGAGACATCTGGGTCACACCGAAATGGCTAACGCGATCGAGGGTGCGGTCGGAGCGGCCATCCGTGCGGGCGAGACCACGCGTGATCTCGGCGGCGGCCTGTCGACCTCAGAGTGCGGAACCGCCGTTGCCAGAAGACTGAGGGATTAGACGCTGATGGGCATGACGATGACCGAGAAGATCCTGGCCCGCGGGGCTGGGCGGGACAGCGTGCGTCCCGGCGACCTGGTGCTTGCGAAGGTCGACTTCGCGATGGGCCATGACCTGACGATCCCGCCGGCCGGAAAGATCATGCGCGAGCAGATGGGCGCGGACAAGATCTGGAATCCGGACCGCGTGGCCGTCACGCAGGACCATTTCCAACCCGCCAAGGACGCTGCAAGCGCGACGCTCGGCCGGCTCACGCGCGAGTTCTCGCATCAGATGGGGATCAAGTGGTACTTCGAGGTCGGGCAGGGTGGTATCTGCCACACGGTCCTGCCGGAAAACGGCCTCGTTCTGCCTGGCGAGCTGGTTGTCGGAGCGGACTCGCATTCTTGCACGTACGGCGCGCTCAACAACTTCGCCACGGGCATCGGCTCGACCGACCTCGCGTGCGTGCTAGCGCTCGGCGAGCTGTGGTTCAGGGTCCCGGAGACCTTGAAGTTCGTCTATCACAACAGGCTCCAGGAATGGGTCGAGGCCAAGGACCTGATCCTTTATGTCATCGGCCAGATCGGCGTCGACGGCGCGCGGTCGAAGGCGATGGAGCACACAGGCGAGGCGCTGCGCCACATCGACATGGAGGCGCGGCTGACCATGACCAACATGGCGATCGAGGCCGGCGCGAAGAACGGGATCATGGAGTTCGACGACGTCACGCGCGAGTACCTCGAAGGTCGCGCCAAGCGACCGTACACGCCTGTGTCGTCTGACCCTGACGCTGAGTACGAGAAGGTCTTCGAGTTCGACGCCGCGAAGGTCGAGCTGGGCGTGGCGAAGCCGATGTCGCCTGACAACTACGCCCCCCTGTCCGAGGTGGCCGGCACGAAGCTCGACCAGGTCTTCATCGGCTCGTGCACCAACTCGCGCATCACCGACCTGCGCCGAGCCGCGGCGGTGCTGGAGAACCACAAGGTCGCGCCCGGAGTGCGGCTGATCATCACGCCCTCGTCGCACCAGGTCGCGATCCAGGCCGAGAAGGAAGGCCTGATCGGCACGTTCCTGGAGGCGGGAGCGGCCTGGACGACGGCAACGTGCGGCGCTTGCCTAGGCGGGCACATGGGCGTGCTGGGCGAGGGCGAGGTCTGCCTGAGCACCACCAACCGAAACTTCCCGGGGCGTATGGGCCACCCGAAGGCGCAGGTCTATCTTTCCAACCCGGCCGTGGCGGCCGCGAGCGCGGTGGCCGGCGTGATCACGCACCCAAGCGAGGTGCTCGAGAAAATGCCTGCGGCTCTGCGGTGACACTTCCCAAAGTCATTCGCGGGCGTGCGTGGAAGTTCGGAGACAAAAGGCGCAGGGGGGTCAGGCCCCCCTGCGGAGACCCCTCCGACCACTTGAATCGTTATCCACCACCTCGAATCGGGGCGGTCGCCCGGCAAAGCCGGGCGACGCGGAAACGCGTCAGTGACGCTTCCTAAAGTCATTCGCGGGCGTGCGTGGAAGTTCGGAGACAACATCGACACCGACCAGGTCATCCCGGCGAAGTACGCGATCTACTCCCTGGACGAGAAAGAGCTCGGCAAGCACGCCATGGAAGGCGTACCCGGTCGCGAGACCTGGGCGTCGCAGGTGGCGCCGGGGGACATCATGGTGGGCGGCTCGAACTTCGGCTGCGGCTCCTCGCGCGAGATCGCGCCAGTTGCGATTCGAGGGGCGGGCATCTCGCTCGTCATCGCCGACTCATTCGCCCGCATCTTTTTCCGCAACGCGATCAACATGGGCTACCCCATCCTGCAATCGCCGCAGGCGGCCGAATCGGTGGACGAGGGTGACGAGCTCGAGGTCGACCTCGAGGAAGGGGTGATTCGCAACTTCACGAAAGGCGACGAATACCGGGCCGAGGCGTTCCCGAAGTTCATGAACGACCTACTGCGAATGGGCGGGCTCGTGCCCTGGGTGCGCAAGCAGCTCGAAGAGCGAAGACGTACGGCGGCCGCGCGTGGATGACGTCAAACCGGTAGAGCTGCAAGAGCCGCTCGAAGAGCTGGCTCGAGATCCGAAGCGCTTCTCCCACGACCTGAACTTCCCACCGGCGGACAGGATCCGCGTCTACGACGACACGCTGCGCGACGGCGAGCAGATGCCTGGCGTCGCCATCACACCCAAGAACAAGTACGAGCTGGCGCGAATGCTCTCCGACATCGGCGTGCACGTGATGGACGTCGGTTTCCCATCGGTGTCCGAAGGGGAGCGCGAGACGCTTCGCCTGGTCCTAGAAGGTCGCAAGCGCGGAGAGATCCGACCCGACCTCGAGGTCGTCTGCATGATGCGCTCGACCCGGGGCGACATCGACGCCACGATGCGCGTGATCGATGCCCTGGGCTATCCGCGCGACGAGGTGACGTATTTCATCTTTACGTCGGCATCGGACCTGCACGTCAAGTACAAGCTCGGCAAGACGCTGCTCCACCGCGACGGCATTCCTGAGTCGGAGTGGCTCGAGCTGCCGGTGTCCTACTACCGCGAAGCGAACCTCCGGATGATGTGCGAGGCCATTGGATACGCCCGAGATCAGGGCGCGACGGCGATCGAGTTCGGCGGGGAGGATGGCAGCCGCGCCGACGTCGACTACATCGCCGAGATCCACCGCGAGGGCCTGAAGGCGGGGGGGACCCGGCCTTCGACGCCGGACACGGTCGGCTGCTACTCGCCGTTTGCGGTGCGGGAATACATCCCAGCCATCAAAGCAGCCGCCCCCGACGCGCCGCTCGTGGTGCACTTCCACAACGACCTCGGCCTCGGCGCGTGGAACACGGTGATGGCGTTGGGTTCAGGCGCAGAGGTTTTCACGACGAGCGTCAACGGGATCGGGGAGCGAACCGGCAACGCGCCGATGCACCAGGTACTGCTCCAGCTGCGTTACCTGTTCGGGATCGAGATCCCGGGCTTCAAGTACGAGAAGCTGCGCTCTCTGGCGCGAACGCTGGAGAAGATGAGCGGCGTTCCCGTGCAGCCAACCGAACCCGGCATCGGGCTGAACGTGTTCAGCCACGAGTCAGGCATTCATACGGCGGGCATGCTCATTCACCCGGCGATCTATCAGTTCATACCGCCCGATGAGCTGGGCGCCGAGATCGCCTACGTCTACGGCAAGCATTCGGGCGCGCTCGTGATCGAGCACGCGTTGCGCCACGCGGGCATCCGGCCGGAGCCGGAGCTGGTGGCGAAGGTGCTGGCGGAGGTGAAGCGAATCCGCGAGGAACGCGCCGAGCGCAGCGACTTCTCGGAATTCCACCGCCAGTACTACGATCACCTGAATCGCATGGGA
>DATEGL010000016.1:0-30848 GCA_035280145.1 Candidatus Dormiibacterota bacterium
GTTGCGCCATGGGTATGGTCCGGGCTTGATCGTGACGAATCGAAAGCGGCCCTCGACGTCTGTCAGGCACCGACCGGCGCCTGTGAAGTTCGGGTCAAGCGGCGCGGGCCACGCATCTGCGGGGTCTATGTAGCGCCCGGCGGCATTCGCCTGCCAGACCTCGACCAGCGTGTCGTGAACGGGACGTGCATCGCTGTCCAGCACACGACCCGTCAGGATGATGCGCTGACCGAGCGGCTCACCTGCGTGCTGGCGGGTCAGGTCGTGGTCGTTAGGGCCGACCTTGACCCGCCCGAACACCGGTCCAGGTGTTTCGTGGAAATCGACTGGAAGCCGGACCAGGGGTTGCTGCGGAGCTCGCAGCCTGTTCGAGACATAGGCGGGGTAGTAGAGTGGCGGGTCGACCGGCGCAGCCAACCTTTGACGCCTGTTGGGGCGACGGGCGGTCGCATGTTCCCTGTTCGCCGCCACGGCGCTCCAGCCTACACCCGGGCCGACTCAGTGCGGGTCCCGGACCCGTGGTGGCCCCTCCAGCTGGTTGACACGCCAGGCTGCCGACTGCGTGCCTATGACAGCCAAGAAGACAGCCAAGCTGGTGGACGACCGCGGACATGAGCAGACGTTGGCGGATTGTGGAGGTGGGTCATCGATCGTCAGCAGACGATTGTGGACGGCTGCGGACGTTGGCCACGCGGTCTTCAAAACCGTCTGCGGGGCGCTGTTGAGGCGTCCTGGGTGGGTTCGATTCTCATCCATCCCCGCCACGTTTCTGCTCTATGACAGCCAACATGACAGCCACAAAGGTGGACTCTCATCGACGGGAGCGGACGCTGGCGCTGATAAAGGACTCATTCGGACGTGACGTCACCGCCGCCTCGGGCCCCGAACAAGCTGCCGCCGAGCCTTCGCAAAGAAGTCGTCCTGAAGCGGTCGTTCGATCTCGCGCCACACGAGCGCCTCGGCCACTTCAGTCGGGTTATCGCCGTTTACTCCTCGACTTGTAAACCGCCGCCAAAGCTTCGGGGTTCGACTCCCTCCCGGCCCACCAGCCCAAGCCTCTTTTTGGAGAGGCCTCCAATGGGTAGGTTGTAATCGAAACCCGGTCTCTGAGACCGGGTTTTCGTGTTTTCGCGGACCGGGATAGCGGGCTCCAAGGAGGCTATCGATCGGCTCGAAAGACGCTGGAAAAAACCCCAAACCGTTGTGCTCTCCGAAAACCGTTGTGCCGGCTGAGGAGTCATTCCCTGTCGAACTGTGGTCGGCGGGGCCGCACCGGGCAGCCGGCCGACCTCCGCGCGTGATAGATCGCGCGCCAGCGAAGACGTCATCGGAGTTAGCTGTCATCAGTCGCGCAGAGCCACTTCCGCCTTCAACGGCCAGACCGTTGGGGCTCCAGCCATTGATCGCGGAGTGGCTCCTCGAGACACGGGTGATGGGTCGCTCCCAGCGAACCATCGACTGGTACGAGCAGAAGATGCGCTGGTACTTGGAGAATGAGGGCGGGCCCCAGACTCTGGACAGACTGACCGCCTTCGAGCCACGTTCTTCGAAACGCTGCCGATGTGACGGCCGAGAGCCCGGGTCCTATGCCTCCGCAGGCGCTAATTTGAAGACCGGGTGGGTAGCGGCCTCGCCTTCAAATGCTTCGATGGGCGAATCGTCAGATTCCGCGAAATAACTGCGTGTGATTGGCTCGAGCCTTAGGTAACGCCTGCGAATCGGTGCCGCCTCTGCGGGAGGCATTTCCATCAGCGTGTAGCGCCCACTCTTGCCTCCGCGCTCCAGGCTTATGGAGCCCGCCGCACGGGCGTTGCGGACCCAGCCGACCACACCATACGGGCCGACCAGATAGCGGGTCGAGCCGTCGATGACCAGACTCACTGGTGTGATGTGCAAGGCGTTCGATTAGCGACCGGCAACTTTCAGGAGGTAACGTTGCGAGGGCCCAAGGCCGCGCTTGATGACTGCGGTCGAGGCAGCATCGATCAGGCGCCTACCAAGGTTTCGGCGAAAGGCGGCCTTCACGGTGCGGGGTTACGATGGGCCGTCCTGATTCGACATGCGGTTGGGGGCACCGCACACCAGACCAAATCGTTGCAAGCGGCTCAACTTCTGGTTGACGCTACGCTGGGGCGATGCAGACGCTCGCGCCCGGTTCGATCCTTGGCAATGCTGTTCGCCGCCGGGAAGACCCGCGTCTTGTTAGCGGAGCCGGCCGTTATGTCGACGACTTCCACCCCGAGGGCTGTCTTCACGCAGCCTTCGTGCGGTCCACTCTCGCCCACGCCGAGATCCGCGGCGTCAACACCGGCGTGGCAGGTGGTGCTCCAGGCGTGGTGGCGGTCCTCACGGCCGACGACCTAAACCTGCCCGCCCGGGTCGGCTTTGAGATGGTTGCGGCAGTGTTCGCCCGGCCCCCGCTGGCTCGAGGGCGAGTTCGCTTTGTTGGCGAACCAATCGCAATCGTGATCGCCGACACGTCCGAAGAGGCGGCCGACGCGGCGCAGCTGGTCGAGGTCGAGCTTGAGCCGCTGCCACCGGTGGTCGACCCGGAGGCGTCGGTCAGAGGCGATCGCGGGCTGCTTTTTCCCGAGCACGGCTCCAACATCGCGAGTCACTTCGCCACAAGCGCCGAAGCCGACGTCCTGATAGGCGCCGACGTCACCGTGCGGGCTCGATTCGTCAACCAGCGCCTGGCGCCCGTGCCGATGGAAACGGAAGCAATCCTCGCCAGTCCCGAAGCGGGCCGGCTCACGGTGTACGCGACCAGCCAGACGCCCTTCGGACTGCGCTCGGCGATCGCGTCCGCGCTCAACATTGGCGCGCGCGACGTGCGGGTCGTTGTCCCGGACATGGGTGGCGGGTTCGGCGCCAAGGCGGGTGCGCGAGCCGAGCTGGTTGTCGTCGCGGCGGCAGCCCATCGGCTCGGCCGACCCGTCAAGTGGATCGAGACGCGTTCCGAGAACCTGGTCGGCATGACGCACGGTCGCGGACAAGTCCAGGAGATCGAGCTGGGAGCCAGGAGGGACGGCCATCTGGTTGGGCTCAAGGCCCGAGTCGTCGCCGATCTCGGCGCATACCCCGGCATCGCGATGATCCTTCCGTTCCTGACCGGACAGATGTCGTCTGGCGTTTACGAAATCCCGGCCATTGACTACGAGGCGCATTGCGTCGTGACCAACACCACGCCGCTCGGCGCCTACCGCGGAGCAGGCCGGCCTGAGGCGGCGGCCATGGTCGAGCGAGCCGTGGACATGTTGGCTGTGGAGCTCGGCATGGATCCAGTGCAGCTACGGCGCGCCAACCTCATCCCCCCGGACCGTTTTCCACACACCACCAAGGGCGGGGCGACGTATGACTCGGGACAGTACGAGCGCGCACTCGAGCGCCTCGTCGAGCTGTCGGACTATGCCGGGCTGCGGCGCGAGCAGGAACGTCGTCGCCAGGCCGGCGACCGAATGCAACTGGGTATTGGAGTTGCCGTCTACGTCGAGGTCACTGGGGAAGGCATCGGGCCGGAATGGGGAGCGGTGGCCATCGAATCAGACGGAGCCGTAGTCGTTCGCTGCGGTACGACCTCCTTCGGGCAGGGTCACGAAACCTCGCTGGCCCAGATCGCCGCCGAGGAACTGAGCGTGCCGATCGAGGCAGTTCGGGTCGTGCATTCGGACACGGACGCAGTCGAACGGGGAGGCGGGACGGTTGGTTCGCGCTCGATGCAGCACGGCGGTTCGGCCGTCCATCAAGCGGCGCGAGAGGTGCGCGACAAGGCGCGCGACCTCGCGGCACACCTGCTCGAGGCCGACTCCCACGACGTTGTCTTCGCAACCGGCACGGTGGGTGTTGCCGGTGTGCCAGGCAGCGCTCTGACATGGTCACAGCTGGCTGGCGCGGCGTCGGATCGCTCGCGCCTACCAGCAGGCATGGAGCCTGGGCTCAAAGCCGAGGCCGACTTCGCGGGCAGCGGCAGCTATCCCTTCGGCGCCCATTGCGCCGTGGCCGAGGTGGACATCGAGACCGGCGACGCGCGGCTCGTTCGTTTGTTCGCGGTCGACGACTGCGGCCGAATCATCAACCCGCTGCTGGCCCAGGGGCAGATCCACGGCGGCATCGCTCAGGGCACCGGCCAGGCGCTCTATGAGGAGGTGGTGTTCGATGCCGACGGCAATCCGCGCAATGCCTCCCTGCTTGATTACGCCATCCCGAGCATCGGTGAGATCCCGAGCGTGATCTCCGACGTCACTGTGACGCCCAGTCCAAACAATCCACTGGGGGCCAAGGGTATCGGTGAGTCGGGCACGATAGGGTCAACACCGGCCGTCCAGAACGCGGTCGTTGACGCGCTAACGCACCTGGGGGTGCGTCATATCGACATGCCGCTGACACCTGAACGGGTCTGGACCGCCATCCGAAACGCGAAGACCAGCTAGCAGTTAATCGCGGGAGGAGTCACGCGGGCTCGTGAGCTCCGCCCACCTCGCGCCTGTCGCCTATCGCCAAAGCGCGGGGCGGACAACGGACCCCCGACTCATCGATGCGTCACCACGTTCGGGACCTTCCGCGGACACCAGGCTCACGCCAATCTTGGCTTCATGACAGCCCAAGATGACAGCCACGGTGGCAACTCCGCATACGATTTCGCACCGATCGATGCAGCCTAGTAGCCGGATGGATGCCGAGTGCCAACGACTGACAGCCAAGATGACAGCCAACATCGCGTTGTTTGCATCTGAGCCAGACCGGGTTGTGAAGAGAATCTGGTCGAAGCTAATCGTCGACGAAGGTGCACTCCTTCGACGGTTTCTCGGACGCTTTCGCCACGTGGCGACGGTTCCGAATCCGTCAGTTATTGAGTCAGTCCAAGAAGGCGGATCAGATCTTGTCGTTCATGCATCAACAATTCGACGTCTCCCGTTTTGGCCGCTCTGGCTACCGGTTCTGGGCGTCTTGGTGGGCCATGTCGATGAGGCCGTTCGCTTGGCTCCAGAGGAGTCGGCCCAGATAGTCGAGACGTGGCTACGACTGACCCCCCAAGATTGGCCGCTGCGCGCCCAAACTGCAGCGCTCGGTATAGCGATTGCTCGGGCGCGGGTCAACGATGAACACCGCGGCAGGCGATCGACCGAGGCCGTGGACCGCGCCGCTTGGCGGGCTACGTTGTCGGCGACTCGGGAGGAGCCGCAGGCGGTACGGGAACTGTCAACTATCCTCGCCGGTCAGGGTCAAAGCATCCGGCCCCCAAATGTCCGCGGGGCCAAGACGCACGGGCATCGGTCGAGTCGTGGTCGGCGTGCGTCGCTCCCGGACGAGGAATTCTCGCGGGCCTGTCTTGAGGGAGATGGTTTGTATGCAGCGATTGGAGCAGACCCGGAGCTGGCAAGCGAAATTCTGTTCAAAGTGTTGGAGCCGACAGAACACATCGCTGTCGGCATCCTCGGCGATGAAACAGGAGTTCCTGATTTCCGAGGGTGGTTTATTCCTCTGTACACCCCGGGGGCCTTTTCTGGCATTTCTTCGTCACGCACCGGACGTCGCGTGGAACCTTATCGTCAAGCTCACCAATTCCTCTACGGATCATTGGTCCTCGAAAAGGATCAGGGCCCCAAGGAACGTGGCAGCGAGTGCGACCGCTGAAGGCGTGAGCGCGACAGCCAAGACGATAGCCAACTTCGCGAACATCAGACAACATCAGCGAACAGTGGCGGACTTCAGCGGATTCTGATGACTGGGATTCGATCTCGGGCGGATGTCCTCGGATGTCAACGGGCATCAGACACGCGATCTTCAAAACCGTCTGCGGGGCGCTGTTGAGGCGTCCTGGGTGAGTTCGATTCTCATCCATCCCCGCCAAATTTGGCGTTGTGACAGCCAAGCTGACAGCCACAGCTGCGAACTATGGCGCACAAATCCAGGTGTCCCGCTCGAGACGGTTTCAGGCGCGTCGGAAGAATGGCTTGTAGATCGCCGTGTACGGCAAGACACGGACGCGTGGTCGACCATCGACGCCTGATATGAGGACGTCCAGCTGGATGAATTGGTTGCGTTTGCGGACAAAAGTCGCCATGACCCGGGCTCCCACGGTGAGCGACTCACCCCAGTGGACCAGACCGTAGTGGCGGACGTCACTCGCGATGTGCAGCCAGGGTGGTAGATCAACATTCGCGCTCAAGATCTCATCAGCCGATCGCAACAAGTGCCCTGGGTGCACGATGCGCTCGAGTCGATAGAAATCCAGTTCCTCGCTGACTTCCGCGAGTTGGCTTACGCAATCGCTCTCGGTTAACGTCACCGCCAGCGAGCCGAGGACCATTCCCACGTAAAAGGATTTGCGTGCCGCCTTTAACTTCGGCTCGAACAGTGGTGACTCCGGAATGATGTCCATGCGGTCGAACTCGTGAGTCAGGTCACAACGAGCGGTCAGGAGTGCGCGCACGTCGCCGGCGCATCGCGCCGCGATCGTGAGCTCCCCGCTTCCTTCACGCGTCGCGTCGATTTCCAGCTCATCACCCTCGTACACGGGCCTGACGAATCTGACCTCCCCTTCGCCACGCTCGAGCCACTGTCGTCCGAAGTGCTCGATCGCAGGCCGGGTGAGGTACGCGTAAACGTCGACGCCCGGAACGAGGCCGCCCTGAAACCCCAGCTTGCGAGCGTAATCGTCGTTGTGGACGAGATTCGGATGATTGGCTGCGCGGTTGAAAGCTACAACTCGCAACGCGGACATGATCCAACAGTCCGACCTCCCGCGCCAATGCGCTTCCAACGGGCTGAATCGCGGGTGGGACGCATGCGCGCGTCCCCTATTTATGTGTCCGGCGAAGAGTTGGCTCGTGATAGACGACGCCTTCCCGGAACCAGGAGGACACAGAAGGACACGAGAGGACACGAAGGCCGCGTCGCATTGAGTACAGGCTTGCGGGTCAGGTGAGGTGCAGAAAACGGCTGGTGTAGCGGCTATCCGCTGGGCCATTTGCTATGGTCCCGACCCGATGGCGACGGGCGCCGGGGAGACCACTGAAATCGCTCCGCGTAGAGGCCGGCTTGCGGCGGTCGCGGGGGCTCTCGCCGCCTCATGGGTGCTCGTCCTCTACCTGCTTCTCCACCTGCTGCCGCACCTGGAATACGCGCTACATCTACCGGGGTGGGTGATCGGAGCCCTGATCATCATCACCTTCTCCGCGGCGCACGTCGTCGTTTGGCCCTGGTATCGGCGCACATACCGCAGGCTGGGCGTCGACCAAGCGCGAGTTCGCGCGTTCGAGCATCAGCAGGCGACGTGGTTCAGGCTACTGCACTTCTCGTTCAAGTACCTGCCGATCGTCGCCGTGTTCGCGGCAGCCGTCGCACTGCGCTTCGCGCACGTCGCCCTCGCGGAGCTGTGGGTCGTGCTGGCGGTTGTGTTCGGTGTGTCCTGGCGGTGGTATTCAGGACGGCTGTGGTGGCGGTTCGTGGCTCCACACCTGGTCAGCGTGACGCCGGCACAGCCAACATGACAGCCACAGCAGCGAACGTTCCTGCATGCCCGTGGACGCTGGTACTCGCGAATGACGCTGACCGAACGGTGAAGTGAGCCGCATCAAGGCGGTAGTTATGGGCCTGTTTGCAGCCTACTGGGTCGTCGTAATAGTGCTCCTTGTGGCGGTTCGTCCGGTCTTCGACCTGATTCTCGACCAGCAAGTGAGAGTGTCTGGCGACCACCGGCCGGCCGAAGTCGCCACCGTCCTCGTGCTGACTGCGCTGCTCTTGCTGCTGTCCGTGGGTGTCTTCTACGGCTGGCGGTGGACCTTCTGGCTAATCCTTGTCGTGTTCCTGGCGGGCATCTTGCGGGCGCCGACCGCCGCCTTTGAACTCACCGGCAGGATCGCGACTCAGGCTCCAGGATGGTATGTCGGGCTCACTGCTGTGGTTGGGATCATTCAGTTCTGCATCGCCCTCGCGATGCTGTTCGGCTACCGCAGAGCGGGCATCTGGGGCGACCCGGGTCGCTTAGGTTTCGGGTAGCCCGTACACGCGGCGCGCGGTCTCACCGAAGATCTGGTCGTCGAGGCCGACGATCTGCTGGATCGCTTTAAAGACCCGGTCGTATCCCGCGGCGAGCAGGCATACGGGCCAGTCCGAGCCGAACATACATCGGTCGGCGCCGAACCGGCCGACGACGGCCCTGACGTAAGGCTCAAGGTCCTCCGCCGTCCACGCCTTCCAGTCGGCCTCGGTCACGAGCCCCGAAAGCTTGCACGTCACGTTGCGCTCGTCGCTGAACGGGGCGAGGCGCTCTTCCCACTCGCGGTCCCAAGAACCGCCGGCGATTCGGGGCTTGGCGGCGTGATCGATGACGAACGACATGTCCCGCTGCCGGCGCACCGTCTCGAGTGCGGCGGGCAGTTCGCGCGCTCGCACCAGCAGGTCGTAGACGAGGCCCGCTTCACCGACCTCGGCGATGCCGCGCTGCACGTCGTCGCGCAGCAGCCATTCCGGGTCGGGCTCGTCATGCACCTGGTGCCGGATGCCGACCAGGTGATCGCTCACCAGCGTGGCGATCGTGTCCGCAACGTCCGGAGAGGTAAGGTCGACCCAGCCGACAACGCCGCCGACGAATTCGACGGTCGCGGCAGTCTCGAGAAATTCGCGGGTTTCCTCCAGGCTCGAGACGGTCTGCACCAGGATCGTCTTGTCGACACGGTTGTCATCCAGCAGCGGCCGCAGCTCGTCGGGGCCGAACGGCTTGCGGATGGAAGCGAGCTCGTCGGACATCCACGGGTACTCGCGGCGCGTTGGGTTCCAGAAGTGGTGATGCGAGTCCACCATCACGGGTCCAGCTCCTTCCACACGTCGTCTGGGATCGGTGCCTCGAACAGGCGAACGTTTTCCGCGAGCTCGCTTGCGGACCTGCAGCCCGTGAGCACGGCGGTGATCCCCGGATGGCGCAGTGGGAACTGCAGCGCTGCAGCTTTCAAGTCGACGCCGTGGCGCGCGCAGATAGCCTGCATGTCGCGCGCTCTTGCCAGGAGCTCGGGCGGCGCGGGCAGGTAGTTGTAGTGAGCTCCGGCTCCGGGGTCCGCGAGGATCCCGCTGTTGAACACACCGCCTGCGATGACGGCGATGCCGCGATCGTGACACAGCGGCAGCAGCTCCACCGCGCCGCCGCGGTCCAGAAGTGTGTACCGCCCCGCGAGGAGGAAGCAGTCGAACTGTGCTTCTCGAGCAAACCGAGCGAGCATTTCGGACTGGTTCATGCCGGCGCCGACTGCCTGGATGGTTCCCTCCGAGCGCAGGCGGTCCAGGGCGCGGTATGCGCCGAGCAAAGCGTCGTCGTGATGGCCGTCCGGATCGTGGATCAGGAGCACGTCGACTCGGTCGAGGCCGAGTCGCCCCAGACTCTCCTGCACCGACCTCATCACGCCGTCGTATGAGAAATCGAAGACAGGATTGAGTGGCGGAATGCCTTTGAAAGACTGGTCGGGGTCGGGCGGCGCATCGCCGCGCAGCAGGCGGCCGACCTTGGTCATCAACACGTACTCGTTGCGTGGCTTGGTCCGGAGCACTGAGCCCAGTCGTCGCTCGGCGATGCCGCTCCCGTACAGCGGCGCCGTGTCGAAAAAGCGGATACCGGCCTCCCACGCGGCCTCGACCACGCGGTGAGCCTCGTCGTCCGAAACCGCCTCGTACAGCCCACCCAGCGGCGCCGTGCCCACGCCGAGTTGCGTCACCTGGAGGGGGGTCCTCCCGAGCTGGACCTTTCTCAGAGCTCGAAGATCTTCTTCATCCGGTCGCTGCCTTCCCCGGAGAAGTCGTGCGTGATGGCCATCATGGTTGAGATTTCCGACTCCCACTGCATGCTGGTGGAGTCCTGTGCGATCTCGGCGATGGCACGGTCGTAGTCGTCGCACTCGATGTAGTGAAAGAGGTCCAACCCGTCCCGAAAGATGACGTACTTCGTGATGCCGGCCCGACGTATCTGTTCCAGCACCCTGGGCCATACCGCGCGGTGGTATTCCTCGTAGCGCTCTTCGGAGCCAGGCTTGATCCTTGTGTGCAGGCCGACCTGCATCACACGGAGTTGCCGGCGACCAGCTGGCCGCGCAACCACCGCTCGCCGCTTGCGATGTGCGCCGTGGCCGCGGCACGCGCGAGCTCCGGATCGCCGGCCATGATCGCTTCATAGATCCGCCGGTGCTCCTCGCGCGTCTCGTCGAGCGCCTGGTCGGCTGCGCGGCCATGCCAGAGGCGGACGCGCATCGTGCGCGTCGACAGGCTGGAGAGGAGTGACGCGAGCACAGCGTTGCCCGCGGCTTTCGCGATCACTGCATGAAACGCAACGTCGGCTTCGACGAGCTCCTCCACGGTGTGCGCCTGGCGCATCCGCTCGAGGATTCGCCCCAGCTCTTCTTTCTCCTGGGCGTCAATACGACCTGCTGCCAGGGCGGCCGCCGCTGCCTCGAGGATCCGCCGCACCTCGTACAGTTCGACCTCGGTCTCACCGAGAAGCAGGTGGCTGACGAAGCCTGTACTCTCCAGGAGCAGCGCCGGCTCGAGGCTGCTCACATAGGTCCCGTCGCCCTGCCGCACCTCGAGAACGCGCAGCTGGGACAGGGCGCGCACGGCCTCGCGGAGCGAGTTGCGAGAGAGGCCCAGCTGGGCCGCGAGCTCGCTCTCTTTGGGCAGCCGATCTCCCGGACCCCATGCGCCCGAGACGATGTGCTCGCGGATCTTGTCTATCGCCTCCTCGGTGACGCGGGGGGCGCGTCCTGCCCTGCGGCCGCGGCGGGCGCTGGTGGTACTGCTCAACGCCCGTCGATTGTCGCGGAAGCCCGCGCTCTTGCCAAGAGGTCGGACGTTCAAGGCTCGGCGCTCACACAACACCGCGCTCGTGAATCTACTCCGTTGACAAACATCGGAGGTTTAGCATATAACCTCTGACCCAGGTGGGCACCAAGATTCTCCGCGCATCGGCCAGCGACATCCGCTTCCCAACCTCGCGGAGCCTGGACGGTTCGGACGCGATGAACAGAGACCCGGACTACTCGGCCGCGTACGTGGTGCTCAAAACCGACCATCCGGACGCCCTGGCCGGCCACGGCCTGACGTTCACCATCGGCCGCGGCAACGAGCTCTGCGTCCAGGCGGTCGAGCTCCTTGCGCCGCACGTCGTCGACCGGACGCTCGAGGACATCGCGAGCGACATGGCTGGCTTCTGGCGAGAGCTCGCCGGCGACAGCCAGCTGCGCTGGTTGGGCCCGGAGAAGGGGGTGGTCCACCTGGCGACCGCCGCGCTCGTCAACGCGGTGTGGGACCTCTACGCCAAGGTCGAGCGAAAACCGCTGTGGAAGCTGCTGGCCGACATGTCTCCGGAGCAGCTGGTGACGTGCGTCGACTTCCGCTACATCGACGACGTCCTCGGCCCGTCCGAGGCGACTGCAATCCTCGAGAAGCTGGCCGCCACTCGGGGTGAGCGCGAGTTGGCGATACTCCGCGACGGCTATCCGGCCTACACGACGTCTGCCGGGTGGATCGGCTACTCGGACGACAAGATCCGCAAGCTCGCCGGCGACGCCATGGCCGCAGGCTTCACGCACCTCAAGCTGAAGGTCGGCGGCGACCCTGCGTCGGACCTGCGACGCGCGCGCATCTTGCGCGAAGCGATCGGTCCCGACCGCAAGTTGATGCTCGACGCCAACCAGGTGTGGGGGGTGAACGAAGCCATCCGCGCCATGAGCGCGCTGGCCGAGGTCAAGCCCTGGTGGATCGAGGAGCCGACAAGCCCAGACGACATCCTCGGCCACCGTCGCATTCGCGAGGCCGTGAAACCGATCGGGGTCGCAACTGGCGAGCACGTGCACAACCGAGTGATGTTCAAGCAGCTGCTCCAGGCCGAGGCGATCGACTTCTGCCAGGTCGACAGCTGCCGGCTCGGCGGAGTCAACGAGGTGATCGCCGTGCTGCTGCTGGCGGCGAAATTCGGTGTGCCGGTCTGTCCCCACGCCGGAGGCGTCGGCCTGTGCGAGTACGTGCAGCACCTGGCGATCTTCGACTACATCGCGGTCAGCGGCTCGCTCGAAGGCCGGACGTGCGAGTTCGTCGACCACCTGCACGAGCACTTCGTGCACCCCGTGCGGCTGCACCAAGGGCGATACCTGGCGCCGCGCGACGCGGGCTACAGCGGCGAGATCAGGCCCGAGTCTCTGAACCGCTTCGCCTACCCGGCGGGTGGAGCCTGGTCCGAACATCCGATGCCTGAGGGGGAAGAAGTGGGCACTTGACAGTCCGGCAAGCTCGACTTAAGGTGCGCTGGAGCGCAAACATCGGATTATTAGCAGTCTGGATGAGGAGGTTGGCAAGTTGAGAGGTGGATTCGGAGGGCGGCTTCGGGCCACCGGCGCCATGGCCGCAGTGGCCCTGTTGGCGGTGGCCTGCGGAGGCAACAGCAATACGGGGGGCAGCTCGAAGCCCAAAATCGGCGTCGTCCTGACGTACAACCTGCCCGGCTTCTGGGGCAACTACTTCAAGTACGAGGACACGTACAGCGGGCAGCTCAGCGTCGATCTGATGGGCGGACCGAAGGTCGCCAACGTCGAAGCGAACGGCAACGAGGTGGCGCAGCAGATCCTCGACATCAAGTCGCTCATCGCATCGGGCGCCCAGGCATTGATCGTCAACCCGGCCGACAGCGCGGCCATCGGACCTGGACTCGATTACGCGAAGAGTAAGAACATCCCGGTCGTCACGGTGGACGTCGCGCCGAGCCAGGGCAAGGTCTACATGATCGTCCGGGCGGACAACACCGCTTACGGCAGCAAGTCGTGCGAATACATCGCCACCCACGCAAGCGGCCCCGGGACCATCGCCATGGTCGAGGGCGACCTGACATCGCTGAACGCGCGCGACCGCGCCACGGGATGCCAGAACATGATCACGCAGAAGTACCCGAACTTCACGGTCAAGGCATACGAGACCAAGGACTGGGGCACTGACCCTGCGGTCCAGAACGCGACGACCGCCCTGACGGCCATCTCCAACCTGCGCGGCATCTACGTGCACTGGAGCGTGCCGGAGGACGGAATCATCGCGTCGGAGAAGCAGAAGAGCAAGTACGGCGACGTCGGCGCGGCGAACCACATCATCTTGGTCGGCAACGACGGCTCGCCGCACGAGTGCGACCTTATTCGCGCCAAGAACCTCGACGCGACCATCGACCAGCCGGCCGACAAGTACGCGTACTACGCGATCTACTACGCGAAGCAGGCGATCGCGGGCGCGAAGTACAGCGACGGCCAGAAGACCGACCACGGCAGTAGCATCGTCACTGTGGCGGGCAACCTCGAAGACGCACTTGCCGCGCCGCTCGTGACGCTTGCAGGCGACAACGGTTCGACCCAGGTCAACAGCACCGACCTGTGGTGCAACAACAAGTAGCTCGTTCCTCCCTATGCAACGGTTCGCGTCCACCGGGCCGGTGACCGCACCGGCCACGGTGGGCGAGGCCGTGGCGGTTTCCAAGTCCTTCGCCGAGACCAGGGCGCTGAGCGATGTCTCGCTCTCGGTCCGCGCGGGCGAGTGTCATGCCCTGGTCGGGCGCAACGGCGCCGGCAAGTCGACCCTTGTCTCGCTCTTCACGGGTCTGACCCGGCCAGATCGAGGCACTATCACCTTCGGCGGCGAGGCCGCGCCCAGCCCGTCCGACCGCGCGGCGTGGTTGGGCCACGTCGCATGCGTCTACCAGCGCTCGATGGTTGTGCCGGCGCTAACGGTCGCCGAGAACGTTTTCCTCAACCGGGCCGTGCAGGGTCAAGGCCCCATTGTCAACTGGAAGCGCATGCGCGCCGAGGCGCACGAGCTGATGGCCGAGTGGGGATTCGACGTCGACGTCGACCAGGAGGCCTCAACGATGACGGTCGAGCAGCGCCAGGTCGTCGAGATCGCGCGAGCTCTCTCCATCGGGGCGCGATTCTTGATCCTCGACGAGCCGACCGCGGCGCTGGAGAAGGCGGCTGTGGACCGTCTTTTCGAGCGCGTGCGGCGCATGCGCGAGGGCGGCGTCGGGGTGCTATACATCTCCCACCACCTCGAGGAGATCTACGAGATCTGCGACCGCGTGAGCGTGCTCCGCGACGGTGAGCTCGTGCTGAGCGGCAACGTTTCCGACATCGGCCAGGCACGGCTCGTGGCCGCAATGGTGGGCAGCGCGCCGCCCCGCCGAGCCGGTGAGATCGAAGCGGTGCTGCGGCGGACGGTCGGAGACAAGATTCTGCTCGACGTCAACGACCTGACCGTCGCATCGCGCGCCGGTTCGGTCGCGGGCGTCAGCCTATCGGTGCGTGCCGGCGAGTGCGTGGGCCTCGTGGGGCTGCAGGGCTCGGGCAGCGCGACCGTCGCCGACGCCGTCGTCGGCTTGATCAAGCCTCAATCGGGCTCGGTCGACATCCGCGGCGTGGTGGGCTATGTGCCGCAGGACAGGCACGCGCGCGGCTTCGCGCCTCAGCTCGGCGTGGACGAGAATCTAACTCTTACTGTCCTCAAGCGCATCAGTGAACGTTTCGGTGTGGTATCGGTCCGCCGGCGTACCGAGATCGCCGAGCGCGAGGTCGGGCGGCTGCAGATCGTGGCCCGCGCTCTGGACCAGCCGGTCGCCACGCTCAGCGGAGGCAACCAGCAGAAGGTCGTGGTCGGTCGCGCGATGGCGGCTGACCCGGCGGTGCTGATCGCGGTCAACCCGACGGTGGGCGTGGACGTGGCGTCGAAGGACGCGCTGCTCGATGCAATCGGCGAGGCTCGCGACAATGGCGTGGCCGTGCTGCTCGTGTCGGACGATTTCGAGGATCTTCGCGTCTGCACAAGATTGCTCGTGATGGTGCGCGGCCGCATCACAGCGGAGTTCGGCCAGCCGCCGTGGGATCGGCAGCGACTGATCGCGGCCGTCGAGGGACTGGAGGTCGCAAGCTGATGGCGCAGCGGGCGGCTGAGCGCGCAACGCCCGCCCCTCGGGCTCCGGCCCGCAGGGACATGCGCGTGGTCATCCTGAACTGGTTCCGCGAGCTGACGCTGGTGCCCGTGATCGTGGTGCTGATGATCGCGGGCTCGCTCGTCAACCCGGTGTTCTTCACGCCCTCGAACCTCATCAATGTGGCCGAAGGCGGCGCCGCGCTCGGCATGGTGGTCGTCGCCGAGTCGCTCATCTTGCTCACGGGTAAGTTCGACATCTCGCTGCAGGGCACGTTTGGTCTCGCGCCTCTGCTCGGGGCCTGGCTGATCGCGCCGAAGGCCAGCGAGGGGCTGGGCACGCAGTGGAGCCCGTGGCTTGGGCTGCTCGTCGTCCTGGGTGTCGGCCTGGCGGTGGGAACGTTCAACGGTTTGCTGGTCATCAAGGCCAACTTCAACGCCTTCATCTTCACGCTGGCCATGAGCATCCTTCTGGCCGGTCTGCAGCTTGGTTGGCTCGGCGGCCAGACGATCTACAACCTACCCGAGGCCTTCATCTACATCGGCGCCGAGTCATGGTTCGGAATTCCGGTTTCGATCTGGATCACTGTGGCCACGTTCGCGGGCGCTGCTCTCTTCCTCCGCTACCACCGCATCGGCCGCACGATGTACGCGATCGGCGGCAATCTCGAGGCAGCGCGAGCAGCCGGCATCCAGGTGGATCGAATTCGCATCGGCGTGTTCATGGTGGCGAGCATCCTCGCCGCCGTCGCCGGCCTGATGCAGGCCGGCCGCGTGACCGCCGTCACCGCCGGCCAGGGGAACAACCTGATCTTCGGCGTCTTCGCCGCGGCGGTCATAGGCGGTATCTCGCTCGAGGGCGGGCGTGGACGGATGATCGGGGCGCTGACCGGCGTGATCTTGCTCTCGCTGGTGACCAACATCCTGACCTTGTCCAACGTCAGCTCGACGTGGATCAATGCGGTCGACGGCGCGATCATTCTGATCGCGCTCGGGCTGGCAAAGGTCATCGGCACCGAGCGGGTCTGAGTCCGGATGGGCAGACTGGACGGCAAGGTCTGCATCATCACCGGCTCGGGATCCGGCATCGGTGCGGCGAGCGCCCGCCTGTTCGTTTCCGAAGGCGCGCGGGTGGTGGTTGCGGACATCGACCTCGACGCCGCGAGCAAGACCGCTGCCGAGATCGGTCCCGACGCGTCAGCGGAGAACGTCGACGTCACAGACCAGGCGGATACGGAAGCACTCGCGACGCGGGTCGTGGACCGCTATGGCCGCATCGACGTGCTCTTCAACAACGCGGGCATCTCGGGCGTTGGGGACATCATCGAGACGGAGCCCGATCTGTTCGACCGTGTGATGCGCGTCAACGTCCGCGGTGTCTACCTGATGGCCCGGGCGGTCGTGCCATACATGATCGCCCAGCGTTCGGGCTCGATCATCAACATGTCGAGCTGCATCGCGGAGATCGGTCTGGCCCGGCGGGTCTCGTACGCGGCATCAAAAGGGGCCGTGCTCTCGATGACGAAGTCAATGCAGGTGGACCTCGCCGCGCATGGCATCCGAGTCAACGCGCTGCTGCCCGGCACGATCCTCACGCCTTTCGTCGAACGCTATTTACGTGAGTCGTACGCCGACTATGAGGAGGGCCTGGCTTCGATCCGCAAGCGTCAGCTGGCCAACGACCTGGGCAAGCCAGAAGACGTGGCCAACGCGGCGCTGTTCCTGGCGTCGGACGAGTCGCGCTTCATGATGGCCGCTGGGCTGATCATCGACGGCGGGGTGAGCGGCGCCAAGTAGTCGGAGCCACCAGGCCGCATCGGTTTTTGCGGACGTTCTGTTTGAATGCTGCTCGACCGCACGACGTAGAATGGCCCGGTGACCAAGCCGATCTCAAACCAGCCTGTCCTGCTTGTCCGCAGGCTCGAGATCGACTTCGCGCGCTGTTACACCTGCGCCTGTAGCTAGGCGCTATGCGCCGCCGCGAGACGCGGCGGGCTGATCCTTCTCTGGTCGGCGAGCGATTTCGCGTCCAGGGGGGAAACCATCCAACGAAACGGAGAACACACGCTCTTTTGGAGGTATTGACGATCTAGTGGGAATCGTCGCAGCGGCCGGGACGCAGGGCGCTTTGATGCGCACACTCCCGTGGCAGCGAGTGGCCGGGGCTGTCGTCGTGTTGGCGAGCGTCGTGATCGCACTCGCCATGTCTCCAGGCGATCCCAGGCTGCCGTACCTGTGGGTTTTCGGGCTCGCCGCTGGATTCACCCTGCAGCGGAGTCGGTTCTGCTTCGCGTCTGCCTTTCGAGACCTCTATCTGTTTGGCAGCGGCCGAATCATGAAGGGCATCCTCGTCGGTGTCGCTGTCGCCACTCTCGGTTTCGCGGTCGTTATGCGCAACGCGGTGCCTTTCCCCGGGTTCGGGGCGCTCCCACCGGAGGCTCACATCCTTCCGGTCGGGGTTACCACCATCCTGGGTGGGCTGCTGTTCGGGGTCGGCATGGTTCTCGCCGGCGGGTGCATCTCCGGATCCCTTTTCCGTTCAGCCGAGGGTTACGTGGGGTCTTGGGTCGCTATCGCGGGAGCCGTCATTGGCCTCGGTGCCATGTCCCAAACATGGAACTGGTGGTGGAGCGTCGCCCTCGCGGCGGAGCCTAAGCTTTGGCTTCCAGCGCTGTTCAACCTCGGGTATGGCGGCGCTGTGATTCTCACGCTTGCCGCCGCAATCGCCGCCTACGTGCTCATTGTCTGGTGGGAGGCGCGGTCGGGAGTACCCACCGTGAAGGCGATTGCCGACTTGCTGCCTGACGACACCGTCGGACAACGGCTCAGGGCGACCGCTCAACGAGTTTTCGTCAACGGTTGGTCTCCGATCGTTGGCGGTGCCGTGCTTGGCGGATTGAACATCCTCATGTACTCGGTCCACATGCCATGGGGCGTCACGGGCGAGCTGAGCCGCTGGGCAAACAGCCTCATGACAAGCGTCGGTGCCGCGCCTCCGGTGGCGCTGGGGCTGAGCGCGATTGGCGGTTGCGCCGCCCGCGCCAGCGAAGTCTCCGGCGTTTTCAGCCACACCTTCGCGGTGACCGTCGGGCTGATCGCCGGAGCACTCGCCGCCGCACTGTTCGCGAACGAGTTCAAACTCCGCTTCCCACGCACGGCTCGCCGCTATTACCAGTCTTTGGCGGGAGGCTTGCTGATGGGTTACGGCGCCGGCCTCGCGATCGGCTGCACGATCGGCGCCTTTTTCTCCTCCATCGCGTCATTGAGTGTCAGCGGTTGGCTATTCGGGGCCGCCTTGTTCGGTGGCGCCCTGCTGGGCACGAAGTTAATCCAGAGAATTGCGTAAGAGGTTGATACGGAATGCAAATAGACGTCCGAGGCGAGGTCTGCCCATATCCGATGTTGAAAGCGGTCGAGGCGATGAAGAGGCTGAAAGGCGGCGATGAGATCGTGGTCATCACCGACCACGCGCCCTGTCTGGAGACGATCCCGCCGCAGGCCATTAGATACGGATACGACTGCGTGATTGATCAGACGGGCTACCCCGAGTGGACGCTCAGGCTCCGCCCCAAGGTGTCGGCGAAATGAGGTCGTACTTCCGAGCCACGCTTCTCGCAGTTGGCCTCGCGGTGATGACCGTTGCCTGCGGCGCGAGTTCGCCATCCTCACATTCGGGCATCAAGGCGTCGGCCAAAGCCCAGCTCTTCGTTTTCAGCAACAGCGCTCCGAATGTGAGCGTGATCGATGCCGAAACTCGCAAAGTCACGAAGACTGCGGCCATCCCCAACTTCACCTCGTGGACGTGGAATGACGACAACAACTATTTCGATGGCAAGGATCTATGGCTGGGCACGCTCAACATGAGCACTCACGATGCAGAGGTCATCACGCTGAACCTGGATACCTTGCAGGTGACTCACCGAATCGCCCTGGGCAAGGAACCGACGACGCTCTACATCGGCAAGGCGGCCAAGGATGGGAAGCTGCTCGTGGCAAAGGGCGGTGCTTGGCAGGTGGCTGTGATTGACACCAAGACCTATCAAGTAGAGAAGGTGGTCGATGAGCCGGTCAACGCGGGGGCGAACGGAAAGCCACCGCTGTGGGAGGTTTGCGACATCGATGTGTCCACCGGCCCCGACGGCATCCAACGCGGTTATTACCCGACGTGGCAGGGCACGACGGTTGTATCGGTGGACCCGAAGACGCTCAAGCCGTTGAAGACGGCGCTTTTCCCTGCCGGATCCAACCCATGGATGTTGACGGTGGGGCCAGATTCAAAGGTATGGGTACAGGAGGGCGGCAGTAGTGACACCGCCATCCTCGACCCCGTCACGCTCGATGTGATCAAGCGCGTCCCGACTGGCAAGTTTCCGGTCGACGCGACCTTCAGCCCCGATGGCAAGTTCGCGTACATCCTCCACGGCGGTGATCCGGTGATCACCGTCATCGACACCAAGAGGCTGACGGAAGTCGCCAGGATCGAGGTAGGAAACAATCCGCAGAGTGCGGTCGCACATCCCAATGGCAAGTATCTGTATGCCGTTCTCACCAAAGAAGCGTCAGTCGCCGTGATCGACACCACCTCCTGGACTGTAACGAGCAGGATTTCGCTCGGCACCAACCCGAGCAGCATCTTCCTGCGCACAGTTTCGTGACGAGTGCGACACCATCTCTCAACGAACACGGTCCGAAAGCAGCCCCCGGCAGACGCGGCTGTTGTGGTTGACTTACGTCCGCCCGGGGACTTCGCAAGCGGCCATGTCAAAGGAGCCGTGAACCTGCCCTTCAGCGCAAAGGGCCTGGGCCAGCGACTCGGCGTGGTCGTCGAGCCCGGAACGCCAATCAGACTCTTGGCATCCGATCCGGCGGTCTCTTCCGCAGCAGTTGATCAGCTGCAAAGCACGTACCACGTGATCGGTGTGCTCGATGACAGCGGATGGCGTCAGGCAGGTGTGCCCGAAGAATCGCTTCGCGACCTCTCTGTGCAGGCGATGGCGGAGGCTGCTTCCACTGGCGACCTGACGATCATCGATGTCAGGGAACCGGTGGAGTGGGAAAGCGGTTACGCGCCGGGCGCTGTCCTGATTCCACTTGGAAATCTCGTTGAGCGAGTCGAAACGCTTTCTCGTGACACCGTCATCGCGGTTATCTGCGAAGCGGGCGTGCGCAGCAGCACGGGAGCCAGCCTTCTCCAGGCGGCAGGTTTCCCACGAGTAGTAACGGTTTCCGACGGGATGAGCGCATACCGCCGCGCTCGGTTGCCTGTGGCCTTTCCTGAGGGTCATGAACAGGGTTGAGATTCCAATGAGGGTGTCGCGGAGGGCCGCGTTGGTCGGCCTATTTGGTGCCGGTGTCGCAGCGGTCGCGAGCACATTATTCGAAAACAGTGAGATCAGTGGCGACCATAGCCAGATCGTCCAACTGCAGCGAAAGACCGACAGTCTGGAAGCGAAGGTCAGGCACCTCTCCTACAACACGGCGTCAGGGGGAGGTGTCAACTTGAAGATGATGCCGCACCCCGTCAGCGGGGAGGCCGCAGTGCCGCTGGAGGAGGTCTTCAGCTTTGATCGTAATCACGCCATGTGCCGGGTCGACACCAACCCTCAAGCGTTCAAGATGGAGACCTTCTCGTCGGGAGAAGTCGTCGTCCCCGCGAATCAGTTTTTCATGGCCATGGTGGTGACCACGATTGACCAGTTCCAGGTGTCGACCGCGGCCGATCGCAAGGCCCACGTGACGATGCGGGGAGGGCTGAGCTGTAGGACGGAGGTCGGATTGACGACAGTGAGATTTGGCTCACGCACAGCTGCCGAACACGCAACTTATGAAATTGAGGCCGTCGACGCCGGCGTCGGCGGAGGAGCCGCGGGTGACAGCTTCGCATTCACGGTTTTCTTCGATCCCAATCAGGCGGCCGTCAATCACGCCATTTTCGGGCCCAAGTTCACCTTCACTGGAAAGATGATCGAGGGCGAGGTCACCATTATCGACCCCAACGAGACGTGATCGTCGACTCCTGGTTCGCGATGCAATGCGCGCGCCACGTATAGAGGACGCGCGAGTCGCAGTCGCGAACGCCGGCGACACCCGAAGCCCTCGCCCATAGCCTCGGCAAGGGCGACTGCGAGTCCTCAATCCAAAGGGATGGGGCAAAAGGATCATTGACGGAAGCCCGACGCCTGATTAAGGTCCTTCGCGCACGGGCGGTTGGGCGAGCTTGTGTGGATGGAGTGAGATGTTTCCGCCTCGTGTTTCATTGGGCGGCCACGATTCATGGAGGATGAGAAATGCGGAGGCTTTTACTCGGCAGCGCAATCAGCGCGTTCGCGTTGATCATGAATGCAACGGTAGGTTTCGCGAGCTCGACCGCAGACGCTCAGCAGCATCCAATCGGCGGCTCGGGAATCCACGGTGATATCCACTTCACGGATACGGGCAGCTCGCTAATCGTGGACGGCACCGCCACAGGTCTCACGCCGAACAAGCCATACTTCAGCCTGATCTACTCGGTCGGCGTAGGCCCAGGTGGAATCGCAGAGAACAAAACTGTTCCTGGGAGTGCAATTCCTGCCTGCGCCGGCGTGGACCGGCAGGGCCAGAGCGCGATCACTGCCACTCAGATGGTGATCGGCTTGTGGCAAAACAACAACGACGGGACGGGCACTATTCACGACGTCAAGAGTAAGGCGCCTATAGGCAACAGCCAGGATCCGCTGTTCATTTTTCTCGGATTGAAGCCGGTCCTGGAGAGCTTCGGTTACGTCTTCGGCGACGGCTCTTACGCACCGCTGGATGGCACGTGGAGAACCGTCTCGATCCGCGATGCCTCGAACAACTTCGCTTTGGTCGCGTGCGGACAGGTGCAAGTCCCCTAGTCGCATCTGAGCTCAGCGTCTATCCAGAGGGGCTCCGCGGAGCCCCTCTGATTTGTCTTGGTGGCCGACCAGACAACGTCTCAAGAATTCATGTCTCTGCCAAGGGCTTTCCGGAGCTCCGGCAATCCTGTTCACGTCAGTCACCTCCGGCCCCAATTCACGCTCGGTGAGCAGCGTCCTAGTTCGGGGGGCCAAGCTCGACTACAACCCGAGCCCCTCCTCCGTGACGATTGGCCAGCGTGAGGCGGCCGCGCGCAGCCTCGGCAGTCCGCCGGACGATGTCGAGACCGAGGCCGGTCGAGTGCGTGCCACTCAAGCCGCGCGCGATCTGGAGCCCGCTTAATCCCGGCCCTCGATCTTCGACCACCAATCGGGAGCCAGTCGGGCTTCCGGCTTCCACCGTCACGTCGACCTCGCTCTTTTCCGGTGTATGGGAGAAGACGTTCTCGAGAAGCGAATCGATCAGGGCGGCGAGGTCCTCGCGATGCAGGGCGACCTGATGGTGGTCATCGGACACCACTATGCGCAGCGGCCGCCCCTGGTCCTCGGCCAGAGGGGCCCAGAAGCCAACCCGGTCCCTGGCCACCTCCGCCAGGTCAGACTCGGGACGCAGGCCTTCGCGACTGTGGCGCCGCAATTCGTGGATAACGGCATCGACCCCGCGTTCCATCGCGCCGACGTCCGCGACGAGTCGGTCCCGCCACGAACCATCCTCGGGCCGTTCGACGTCGAGCCTCAGCGCCGCAAGCGGCGTCCGCAAGCGATGCGATAGATCGGCGGCGGCCTCCCGCTCGGCTGCCAGCAACTCGGTGATCCGCCCGGCAAGCAGGTTGAAGGCACGCCCCACGGCTGCCACCTCCGGCGGGCCGGAAGGCTCGACGCGGATCGCCAGCTCACCGCGGGCCAGCCGTCGCGCCGCATCAGCCAGCGCGCCCGTCGGGCGCACTACCCCAGCGGCGATCCGATCAGCGATGATCACCGCCACTGCTACGAGGGCGGCCCCGGTCAAGGCGAGCGTCAGCCAGGCCTCGGTCACTCCCTGGCGAAGACGCGACTCAGGCACGTTCACCCTGATGACGGCGGTCCCAGAGCCCTGGATCAGCACCGGCACCAGTACCGCAATGCCGGTTGGGACGGCGGCCGTGAAGGACTTGCCGGCGCGCGCCTTCGCCACGTCCGCGTCGGTGGCGGCTTGATGCCCGAGCACCTTTCCATCCGGCAAGAACACAGTCAGAGATCCCGAGCTCGTGTCGGCGAATGACGCTACGACGTCGCTGAGAGATTTCTCATCATGGACAGCGGCAAGGACAGGGGCGAGCGACCGAGCTTCGGACTCGGCGGCGTTGATCGCGCGGTCGCGGGCAACGTCTTGCACGAGCAGCGCGAGCGGGACCACGAACGCGATCGCCACCATCGAGGTGGTGGCCGCCGCCAGAAGCGCCAGGCGTTGACGCATGGTCAGGCGGACGGATCGACCAGCTGTGCCCCGACGCCTCGAACTACCCTCAGGTATCGCGGACGGGAGGCGGTCTCTCCAAGCTTCCTGCGCAGCCACGACAGATGCACATCGACTGTGCCCTCGCTGCCGCTGTACGGCTGACGCCATATCTCGGTCAGCAGCTCGCGCCTAGGGATTACAGATCCAACCCGCGCAGCGAGGTAATGAAGGATGTCGAACTCAATGCGCGTCAGCTCGAGGTGGCGTCCGTCGAGCCGAGCCTGCCGGCCGCGAGGCTCGATTTCGAGCCCGCCGACGACAATCGTGTGCGAGGTCTGCTCCTCGCCGATTCGCCGCATCAGGGCACGGATGCGTGCGTCGAGCTGCGCGCCGGAGAACGGCTTGACGATGTATTCATCGGCGCCGCTGTCAAGAGCCCTGACAATCTCGTCCTCGGAGTCGCGCGCCGTCGCGACGATGATTGGTGCACGGGTTAAGGCGCGCAGCATCTTGATCACAGCGCGTCCGTCCAGGTCGGGCAATCCAAGGTCTAGAACGATGGCGTCTCCCGGCGTCTCCGTCACGAGCGCCAGGCCGGCGAGCGCCGTTGACGCTGCGCGCACCGTATGTCCGCGCTCCGAAAGCGCTGACCGAAGGGACTCGCTGATCGCGGGATCGTCCTCGATCATGGTGACGAGAGGCATCAGCCCAAGGCCCTCGCGGTAAACCTACTTCTGAGGGTTACTCGGTCCGCCGCCTTAGGGAAGATTTAGGGCTGGCTTAAGGTCGCCTCAATGCGCCACCGCCGATCCTCCAGCCATGAAGAACGCATTGCGTTCGCCGATTCTGTTGGTGGCGGGACTGCTCGTGGTCATGCTGGGCCTGGGTGCGGCCCGCGCGACCACCTTGTCGGGTAACCAGGTGATCAGCGTGCTCACGCAGCGGGGTCAGTCCCATTCGCCGGCGTCTGCCGAACGATCAACCCCAATCCAGGCCAGCCCGCAGGCCACGTCGCAGACGTTCCGGCTGACCGGGGGCATCGTGACGGTGACATGTGCGGGCGGAATCATCCGAGTGGATGACGCCACCCCCAACACCGGATTCACCGTGGAGCAAGAACTAAAGGATGGAGGTGCAGAGGCGGAAATCCGCTTCGAGAGCGCGACCCACAAATCCCGACTCGAGGTGGAATGCATCGGCAACGAAATCCGGGTGGAAGAGCTCCGTGAAGAAGCCGAAGTGCAGCCTGTGCCCCCGGCACAACAATCATCGGCGCCGTCAATGACCCGCACCTTCAACCTGGTCGGAGGAACGGTGACCGTAACGTGCACCGCTAACCTCTTGACCGTGAATTCGGCCATTCCGAATGCCGGATTCAACGTGGAGCAGGAGCGCAAGGACGGGAATCAAGTGGTCGAGTTTCGCTTCGAGGGCGCGACGCACGAGTCGCGCATCGAGCTCCAATGTGCAGTTGGACAGCTGATCGTCGAAGAGCTGCGAGAGGAGTCGCGCTGAAGCCTTTCAAGTCACTGGCGCTGCCGGCCGTCTGGATCCTCGGCACGGTCGTTTCGACCGGCGTCGCCTATGCGGCTGTGCAGCTGGTTTCGGGTTCAGTCGTGGAGGTTCGGCCGGAGACGCCGACCTCCACTTCGATTTCAGGTACGACTGTCACGCCGATGACTCCTCCTGGAATCTTGCCAAGTCCGCAAGCAACAACCATTCCGTCTGGCGCGCCCAGCGTCGGTCCGACCCCGCTCCCGCCGCCCAAGTCGGCCCCGTCCGCGCCTGGCCAGCAAGCGTCAAACGCGCGCACCTTCTCTCTCGTCGGTGGCGCAACTCAGCTGACTTGCAGCGGAAACTCGATCATGCTGAACTGGGCCACGCCCAACAGCGGGTTCTGGGTAGAGACTTCGACGGAAAACGGCGGCGCGACGCTCGAGGTCCGTTTCCGGAGCGACACGCATGAGTCGCGACTTGACGCGTGGTGTTCCTCTGGCACCATCCAGTTCAACGTGCGAGAGCAGTCTTCCTGGAGCGGTCTGCGTACTGCCCGTTTGGTCGCATCACAGCCCCGTGCATGTTTTGCGCATGGAGTGAGCAGTCGAGTGATTGGGGTTACGCGATTTCGGGGCGGGAACCTGCGTGTTGGCAATCACAACCCGGTGCTGGTGGCAAGATTTCATGCATGTCGCCGGCGATCCTGGTAACTGGGCTCGTCAAGAACTTCGGATCGACGCGGGCTTTGACTGGCCTCGATCTGAAGGTTGAAACAGGCGAGGTACATGGATTCCTCGGACCAAACGGCGCCGGCAAGACCACGACCATCCGCATCCTGCTCGGCCTGTTGCGCGCCGATGCGGGGAGCGTCTCGCTTCTCGGGGCTGACCCATGGCGCGACGCTGTCGCGCTGCACCGCCGTCTTGCGTACGTGCCTGGCGAGGTGAGCCTGTGGCCGAACCTGAGCGGTGGAGAGATCATCGATCTCCTCGGCCGACTCAGGGGGGATCTCAATCGGCGGCGGCGCGACGGGCTTCTGGAGCGATTCGAGCTGGATCCAACCAAGAAGGCGCGCACCTACTCCAAGGGCAACCGCCAGAAGGTTGGTCTGGTGGCGGCGCTCGCTTCCGACGCGGAGCTGCTTCTCCTCGACGAGCCCACGTCCGGTCTCGACCCCTTGATGGAAGCCGTCTTCCAGGACTGCATCCGGGAGGTCAAGGCGCAAGGCCGGACCGTACTGCTTTCGAGCCACATCCTGGCGGAGGTCGAGGCCCTCTGCGACCGCGTGAGCATCATTCGATTGGGCCGGACCGAGCAAACCGGCACCCTGCAGGAGATGCGCCACCTGACGCGCACTTCGATCACCGTCGTGCTGAAGACGCCACCCGACGGCCTGAACAGCCTCCCAGGCGTCAGCGGTCTCGAGGTTCAGGACTCGCAAGTGCGGTTCGACGTCGATTCCGAGCACCTCGACGAAGCGGTGCGCCGGCTGGGTGAGTTTGGTGTCGTCAGCCTGGTCAGTCATCCGCCGACACTCGAGGAGCTGTTCTTGAGGCATTACGGAGACGAGCTCTCGAGGGAACCGGGCCACGAGACGGCCGAAGCGGCGTACGGTCGCAACCCTCGAGCTTGAGCGCTCTGACCGGGACCGCCGCTCTGATCCGCCTGATCCTGCGGCGGGATCGGATTCGCATTTCGATCTGGGTCGTCTCCATCGCCCTAGTGGTCTTCCTCTCGGTGGTGGGCGTGAAGTCGCTTTTCCCGACGCAGGCATCGATCGATCAGGCCGCCGCCGCGACCCAGCACAACGCTGGAGCCATCGCCTTCAATGGTCCGGCGCAGGGCCTGGACACGCTTGGCGGTCAGATCGCGTTCCAGGTCGGCGCATTCGGGATGGTGGTCGTCGCCCTGATGAGCCTGTTCATGGTCGGCCGACTCACGCGCGGTGACGAGGAGGCCGGGCGGCTCGAGCTCGTCCGCTCACTGCCTGTGGGAATTCATGCACCGACCCTCGCGGCGCTGATCGTGGTGGTAGCGATGAACGCCGTGGTGGGCCTGCTTTCCTCGGCCTTCCTTCTCGCTGAGGGGTTGCCGACCGCCGGTTCGCTCGTGCTGGGCGCGTCGTTCGCGACCGCTGGACTGTTCTTCACAGGAGTGGCGCTCGTCGTCGCCCAGATCACTGAGAACACGCGGGTCGTGTACGGCTCCGGTGGAGCCATCCTGGGCCTCGCATACCTGATGCGCATCGTGGGTGACGTAGGAGATGGCACCGTCTCCTGGTTTTCGCCCATCGGACTCGCGCAAAAAGCGCGTCCCTTTGCGGGCGAGAGGTGGTGGCCGCTGTTGCCTCTGCTGGCGGCGGCCCTGGCGCTGATCGCAACGGCGTTTCGCCTCTCTCTCAGACGCGACCTCGGTGCGGGCCTTATCGCTTCACGTCCCGGTCGGATCGTTGCTGCGCCAAGCCTCGGACATCCTTTGGGCCTCGCCATGCGCCTGCAGCGCGGCGCCCTGCTTGGGTGGGGCGCCGGCGTCCTCGTGACCGGGATCGCATACGGTTCCATTGCTCCGACCATCGACAGCTTCGTGGCCAACAACAAAGCGATGGCCGATTTTCTGGCGAGCGCGGGCATCGGGAGCCTGACAAACATCTACTTCGCGACGTCGTTTCGAGTGATGGCTCTCGTCGCCTCCGGTTTTGCCATCCAGTCGGCTCTACGCCTGCGCACGGAGGAGTCGGCCCTGCGAGCGGAGTCGGTGCTGGCGACTGTTGTGTCGCGCTGGCGCTGGGCTGCAAGCCATCTGACGATCGCGCTCACCGGAAGCGTCGGCCTGCTCGCCGTGGCCGGTCTGGCCACCGGTGTGAGCTACGCGATCGCGGGTGGACCCTGGAGCAGCCTGCCAGGACTTCTGGGCGCTGCCGTCGTGTACGCGCCGGCTATGTGGTTGATGTCCGGGCTGGCCATGATCGTCTTCGGGTTCGCACCTCGGCTGGTCAATGTCACCTGGGGCATCCTCGCCGGCTGCTTTGTAATCGGCCTGCTGGGTGCCGTGCTCCGGCTTCCCGATTGGGTGCAGAAGCTGTCTCCGTTTGAGCGGACACCAGCGCTGCCGGCCGCCAACCTGGCTGTCCTGCCGCTCGTAGTGCTGACCGCGTTAGCGGCAGTCTTGCTACTCGGCGGGATCGGTGGTCTGAGGCGGCGAGACGTCGGTTAGCGGCGAATTCGTGATCGGCTTAGTTCGAAGCCTCCCAGCCCGCCTGGCACCGAATGCACCGAGTGGCGTCCGGGACCGCCGCAAGCCGTTCGTCGCCAATCGGTTCACCGCACGATTCGCATCGACCGTAGGCGCCCTGGGAGCGCAGATCCTCCGCGTGGCGCGCCTGCTCTTCGGCGGCCGACCGCACGCGCTTGATCGCCTCGCCGGCCTCACGGCCGCTCATCTCCTGCGTCGAGTCCGCGTCTCGAAAGCCTCTGCTCATTCCCTGTCAGGATAAGAAATGCGCCAGGCCATCACCAGTTGATGGAATCGCATCCGCCGCTGCAAACACGTGGAGGTCGTCGAGCGGCCAACTACTTGAAGATGCTGCCGACATCGAGTAGCTGAAGGTTCGCAACGTATTCCGATTAGTTTTCGACACCGAAGGAGTCGAAACGGATATGAAGACTGACACGCTCGCGACCAAAGAGGCTGACATCGTCTACGACGTACGCGGCCCGCTGCCCACCCCCGACGGACGTCCGCCGCTGTTCATGATCGGCCAGCCCATGGATGCGAGAGGCTTCACTCCGTTGGCGTCGTACTTCCTGGACCGAACGGTGATCACCTATGACCCTCGCGGGCTGGGCCGGAGCATCCGGAAAGACGCTCGGGTCGATCATTCGCCCTCAGTCCAGGCAGAGGACGTGCACGCAATCATCCAGGCCATCGGCGCCGGACCTGTCGATATGTTCGCGAGCAGTGGCGGCGCCGTGACCGCGCTGGCGCTGGTGGCGGCGCATCCGGACGACGTGACCTGCCTGGTGGCGCACGAGCCGCCCATGATTGAGGTGCTTCCGGACGCGCAGGCCGCCGATCGCGCCAGCGCCGGATTTCGGGACGCGTACGAGCGCGGGGGGCGGGGTGCCGGCATGGCGGCATTCATCGCCATGACATCGTGGCGCGGCGAGTTCACTGACGATTATTTCGCCCAGCCGGCGGCGGATCCCGTCCAGTTCGGCATGTCAGCCGAGGACGACGGGTCTCGCGACGACCCGATTCTCTCCGATCGATCTTCGGCGATCACCAGCTATCACCCCGATGTCGACGCGCTGTCTGCGGCGTCGACTCGAGTCGTGATCGCCGTCGGCGAGGAGTCCATGGGCACGTTCACCGGACGCACGTCAGTGGCCACCGCCGGGCTGCTTGGCCAAAAACCGACGGTGTTCCCAAGCCATCACGGAGGCTTCATGGGCGGGGAGTACGGATACCCCGGTCAACCCGAAGCCTTCGCGCGCAAGCTTCGCGACGTCTTCGACCAGGACAACTGACGGCGTGCATCTGAACTTCGCAGCCATCGTTGTCGCAGGAGTTGCTGTGTTCGTGTTCGCTGCCGCGTACTACATCGCGCTGGCAGAACCTCGAAGGCGCTTGAGCTCTGTGGCGGCCGCGCAGCCGCGCAGGCCACCGCCCTGGCTGATTGGTCTCGAGCTGGCGAAGGCCATCGTCGTAGCGGCGGTGGTCGCCGGCCTGGTCAGCGTCGGAGGCATCAGTGGTCTCGGATCCGCTCTGCTGCTGGCGATTGTGTTGTGGGTCGGGTTTCCAGTCGTGCTGCTCGTCGGGTCAGTCACTCAGGAGAACGTGCCCTGGAAGCTGGCGTCGATTCATGCCGGCGACTGGCTTGCCAAGCTGGTGATCATCTCGATCGTCGTCACTCTCTGGCGTTAGCTGGCGAGGCGACGAGCGCATCGGTGATGTGGCGGGCGCCGGCAGCCCGCCCTGACACCTCTTTGCTGGTTACGCCCGGGCAGCTGCCGGAGCAGGCATCAGGCCGAGCTGGACCATCAGCTCGACCTGGTCGAAGTAGAGGTGGAACGCCTTGTAGCGCCCGTCCTTGATCCTGGACGTCGTGACGAACGGCACGCTCACCTTCTTGCCAGTCGCGGGAATGGCCCCCGACGGCGCGTTCAATGTCCCGGTGTGGGTGCCTTCGAAGACAGCCTCGAGGATTCCGTACTCGCCGTCCTCGCCAATCGTGGCCGGCGTGATGCGGTTGTTCGGAAACGCGTCCGTCCACATCGAGAACAGCAGATCCCGCAACTCGCGCCCAGTGCCGCTGATCCCGCCCGGAGTCTTGAACTCGCAGTCGTCAGCTGCGTCGCGTGTCCAGGCGGTCTTGTCGTGGGCGTTCCACGCGTCGACGCTCTTCCGGATGAACCCCTTCGTCTCGCCCATAGACGCCTCCTTCTCTATGGAACCACGCGTCTGTGGCGACTCACGCCGGCTGTGGGTCGTCGATCAGCGCGAGCAGTCCCCCGCGCAGCATCGGCTGACGAAATCCCGGATATCCGGGAAATCTGATGTCCGGTCCAGGCTCAAACTCCCAGGATTCGGTGCAGCACCTCGCTGTCCCGGGCTCGCGCGGCCGGCAGAACCTCAACGATCCGGCCCTTCTCGATGAACGCCGCGCGGTCCGCAACACGGAGCGCCATCTGGTGGTTTTGCTCGGCCAGAAGGATCGACACCCCGGTCGACTTGAGCGTTCCCAGCAGCGCGCCGATCGACTGCACAAGGACCGGAGCGAGTCCTTCGGTGGGCTCGTCCATGAGCATCACCCGCGGGTTGCTCATCAAGGCGCGTCCCACGGCCAGCATCTGACGCTCGCCGCCGGAAAGGCCGCCCGCCAGGTTGTTCCGCAGAGGCTCGAGCTTGGGAAACAGCTCCCAGATTCGGTCCTTGGTCCAGCCTCGACCGCTGCCGTTGGAGTGCGCCGCGATGTCAAGGTTCTCGCCCACGCTGAGGTTCTGAAAACAGCGCGCGCCGGACGGTACATAAGACAGCCCGTTACGCGTCCGGCGGTGCGCAGGCCACCCGCTCATGTCGCGGCCGCCGACGCTGACGTGTCCGGA
>DATEGL010000017.1:0-6168 GCA_035280145.1 Candidatus Dormiibacterota bacterium
TACTTCAAGCGAGCGAAGTCGTCGGAAGTAACTCTCGGCGACGCGACCTACCATCGCGAGCTCATCGCGCAGGCCCTCGACCTTTGAACGCTATCGGGCCGTGAGGCGCGAGGAGCGCTAAGACCGCACCGTCCCAATAAACGCGCCCTTGAACCCGAGGTCCACAACGTTTGCCGGCGCGCCCAGGTTCATGTAGCTCAGGTTCTTGGTGAAGTCTCCGCTGATGAGCGTCGTGCCGTCGAGCCAGCCGGAGTAACCGCTGAACACGTTCGGCATCGGAATGGTGGATCCGTCGCGGTTGAAGACCAATCCGCTCAAGTCGGCGATGTGTCCTTCGTCAGGCGAGAGCAGGTCATACCTGTAGCCGGTGACGATGGGCGGCAGGTGCCAGACTTCGCTGCCCGCGGCCCGGCGGACCCAGATGCGTCCGTCGCCGTCGACGCATACGTAGTCCCCTGACGCCGCGATGTCCCAAACGAAACACGACTGATCCGATAGAGGCTTCACCACCTTACCCGTGGTCGGGTCGACCCGGACGGGGAGGCCGACGTAGTGCACCGGCCCTCCGCCCTGGCTCGCCCAGACGGTCTGATCCGTCGCCAGGGGACCCACCGCGTCCCAACCGATGAACGACAGCACCTGGAGCTGCGAACCGCCGAACGTGCCGAGGTCCTGGTGATAGAGGAGGTGCGAGGTGGCGCCGGCGCCCGCCGCATAGACATCCAGGCTGAAATTACCGGTCGCGAACGGTGATGTGCCGGCGCCGGCGCACGGATCGCCGCCGCCGGCCGGCTTGGGTGGCAGCGTGAAGATGGTCCCGAGCACCTGGCCGCCGTCCGGGCTGACCGCGAAGGAAAGCATCTGCTGCGTCGAAGTCAGCGGAAAGGAAGTGACGGCGACCGGCTGGCCGCCCGGCGCGAGGCTTCGGACGACGCCCGCACCATCGGAGTAGTACACCTTGCCCGCGACCGCATAGGCGGATTGTGGAAGGACCGCGCCTGCGCAGCCCACGTAAGGCCGCGGGAGGGGCGTGAACGTGGCCTTCGCCCTGGCGTAGCCGTCAAGCCCGGCAATCGCGATCGTGTTCCACTGCGTCGCGTCCGATGTGCCTTTCGCCTCCAGGGCGGCGAAGAGCAGGGTCGACGTGACTGGCGGTGTTGCCGGCACAGACTGTGGCGTCGCCGACACGGATGGTGACGGGTTGACCGCCGCGCTTGCGGTTGCGCTGGCCGACGGCGCGGCTGAATTGCTGGAGACGGCTGCGGCAGGGTGCGATGGCGCGGCTGTGCAGCCCGAAACGACCAGGAGCAGAACTATCCACCGGCGGCTCATCGGCAGGGTTGAACGCTAATTGTCAGCCAGTGGTTTCGGTCCCATCGAGGATCGGCTTCAGGTGGTCGCGCACTTCCAGGTGGATCTTGTCGCGCGAGCCGGTCGCGTCCAGGCGCACGAATCGCTCAGGCTCAGCGTCCGCGAGGCGGCCGTAAGCCTCCGCGACCTTCTCGTGAAACTCGATCGACTCGAGCTCCATGCGGTCCTTGGCCTTGCCCGCCTCCTCGTGCCGGCCCAGCCCTGACTCCACCGGCCCCTCCAGCAGGAACGTGATATTGGGACGGGGAAATGTAGGCGGCCATGTCGCCGGCACGCCCCGCGCACCGCCCTGGTATGCAAGCGTCGAATCGTGATAGCGGTCGGCAATGACAATCTGACCCGACGCCAGCGCCGGCGCGATCACCTCCGCGATCAGCTGCCGCCGCGACGCCATGAAGAGATACATCTCTGCCTCGGGATCGATCTCCAAGCCGCGGTAGAGAAGGACTTCGCGGATCTGCTCCCCGAGCTCGGTGCCGCCCGGCTCGCGCACCACGACCGGGTTGCGATCGGCCAGCCACTGCTGAAGCAGCTCTGCCTGCGTGGTCTTCCCGGAACCTTCGGTTCCTTCGAACGTGATGAAGAGGCCGCGCTTCGCCAACTACGCGGTCTGTTCAGGCGCCGGTGTGATTCGTAGGCGACGCTGCGGTTCTTTGCCGGTGCTCCGGGCGGACAGGTCGTTCTCCGCGACGAGCTGGTGCTGAAGGCGGCGCAAGTACGCGTTCTGCGGCGAGATCTCGACCGGCCGCAAGGTCGTCTTCACCTGGCGGATCGCTGCGGCGGCCTCGGCCAGCGCGCGCGTCGTCGCCTCGTCCTGCTTGTCGACTCCATAGATGCGCGACAGCGCGTCGCGTACCTGGCTGACCGAGTTGCTCTTGAGGATGTGGATCGGCAGGCCCCGGCTCTCCGCCTGGCGGAGGCTGTCCGGCCGGCGGCGGTAGTGGTTCTTGAGGGTCAGCACCGCGCCGGCGCCGTCCAGGTTGCCAAGAACGCGAACCGGAAGGTCGAGCTCGCGAATCGACTGCTCGACGTGATGCCGGCTGACGCCGTACGGAAAGATCCCCAGCGGCCTGCTCGACGAGACCGGCTCTGAGGCCACACTCACGGGACCGTCGACGTTCGAGATCACGCGGCCTTCGCTCGTGCGCACTCGGATCTTCGGCGTTTGCAGCGGCCCGCGCAGCGCGGTGTCGACGACATCGGCCAGCGGCTGGTGAATCGCGACGCGGTCGCGGTCCTGGATCTCGACCAGCACGTCGAAGGTCGGCGGCGCTTTGCGCTCGAGCACTGACTTCTGCGTGCCGCGGCGCCTCGCCTCTTCATCGGAGAGCGTCACGCTCTGGATGCCGCCGAGCAGGTCGTTCAGCGTGGGGTTGACGAGCAGGTTCTCCAGCGTCTGGCCGTGCGCTGTCGCGATGAGCTGGACGCCGCGCTCGGCGATGGTGCGCGCAGCGGCGGCCTCGAGCTCGGTCCCGATCTCGTCGATCACGATGACCTCGGGCATGTGGTTCTCGACTGCTTCGATCATCACCGCGTGCTGCAGCATGGGGGTCTTGACCTGCATCCGCCTGGCCCGGCCAATGCCGGGATGCGGAATGTCCCCATCACCACCGATCTCGTTCGAGGTGTCGACGATGACAACGCGTTTGCGAAGCTCGTCGGCGAGCAGGCGCGCGCACTCACGCAGCATCGTGGTCTTGCCGATGCCGGGGCGGCCGAGCAGCAGGATGCTCTGCCCGGACACCACGATGTCGCGAATGATCTCGCCGGTGCCGGTCACAGCCCGACCGACCCGCATCGTCAGCCCGACGATGCGGCCAGAGCGGTTGCGGATGGCCGATACGCGGTGCAGGGTTCGCTCGATGCCGGCGCGGTTGTCGTCGCCGAATTGACCGACGTTGCCGGCGACATGCTCAAGGTCGGATGCGGAAACGGGATGGTCGGCGAGCAGGACCTCGCGACCTGGCACACGCGCTTCCGGCTCGCGGCCGAGATCGAGGACTATCTCGAGCAGCTCGCTCGGGTCGATCCGCTCGTGCAGCGCGCGCGCCAGGTCAGGAGGCAGGGCCCGCGCGAGGAGCTCGATCTCTTCATCCCAGTGGAGGGCTCGAGACCGCTGGTGTGGTTGGGCCATCACCCGTACGAAGGCACCAGGCCTTTCTCGCGCACCGGCTTCGGCACCCGCACCGCAAGCTCTCGGACCAGGAGCAACTGCGTCAGCAAGACACTGAACCCACGCCCTCGAAGGGCGTCGATCATGTGCGAATCATAGTGACGGAGGCTCGACCAGACCGGCGCGTCGGAGTCGCCGAGCAGCGAGATGCCGAAGTCCGCCAGCTCCGCCGGCAGCGGGTTTTCCGGCAGGGCTAAGAACTGCAGCGTGTCGGGCCTTGCGCCACCGCCGCGCTGCATACGGACCCAGGCCACCAGCTCGATCCGGTCGACGACGTAGCCTCCCGCCGGCTCGCCGGTGTGTAGCGCCCTCCACTCGCGATAGGTGGGCGCTTCGAGCTGCGACACCCCCTGCGGCGTCACTTTGCGATAGAGCTGATAGAGGCGTCGGTCATCGCCCCGCCTGGCGGTGCGCCGGGCATCCGGGTAGATCTCCGACCGCCGTCTGGGCTGCTCCGAGTACACAACCTGCTCGGTGGCGTACTGGCGGAAGCCCTGAAGCCGGAACGCGGGCAGGAGCGGGTCGCGGTCGGGCAGGCGGACGAACAATCTCAGCGCGCCGCGATCGAGCGCCTGGTTGCACAGGTGCTGCACCAGCGCCGGCGCCACGTCGTCGGCGTCATATCCGTCGGCAACCTGCAGGTTCAAGACCTGCAGCACTCGCGCTCGGCCAAGGTCGAGCCCCAGCGGCTGGCCCGAGGCCTGGATGAATCCAACTACCTTGCCGCCCTCCTCGGCGACATACATCAGCGTCTCCTGGTACAGCGGCAGCAGAGCGGACAGAGTTGAGCTGATGAGTGACCACAAGCGCACCGCCGGGGAATTGGCTTCACTGAAGCGAGTCTCCGACGATCTGTGCATCTCCTCGATGCGCGCCAGGTCGAGCAACCCGGCCGTCCGAACTCTCATTGATGCGATGCCGCCAGCCGCACGAATTCTTTGTGCAGTCGCAGATCGCCGCTGAGCTCGGGATGAAAGCCGAGCGCCGTGATGCGACCCTGTCTCACCGCGACGGGATGGCCATCGTGCTCGGCAAGCACCTCGACATTGCCGGTGTGTTCTACGAGCGGCGCGCGAATGAACACACCGGGAAACGCAGTCCCGTTCAAACCTTCGACGTCCAGCGGCGCCTCGAAGCTGTCGATCTGGCGACCATAGCCATTGCGACGAACGGCGATATCGAGCAGACCCATTCCTTTTTGATCCGCCGTGCCATCGGTGATGTCGCGGGCGAGCACGATCATTCCCGCGCACGTCGCGAGCGTGGCGAGGCCTCCGGCGATCGCATCTTGCAGCGGCCTAAGCAAGCCAACCCGCTCCAACAGCTTCGTCATCGTCGTGCTCTCACCGCCGGGAAGCACGATGCCGTCGAGGCCGTCGAGGTCCTCGCGCGTCTTCACCAGCCGGGTGCGCGCCCCCGCGGCCTCGAGGGATTTGACGTGTTCGGCGAAATCACCCTGCATCGCGAGGACCCCGATGAGGGGTTTGCTTTCGCTACCAGCCTCGGGCAGCGAGCAACTCGTCCTTCGGGATGGCCGGGATCTCGAGGCCGTGCATCGCTTTGCCCAGCCCCGCCGATACCTCGGCCAGCACCTCTGGCTTGTCGTAATAGGTGGCCGCGGCGACGATCGCCCTGGCACGCTTCAAGGGATCCTCGGACTTGAAGATGCCCGACCCGACAAACAGACCATCTACCCCAAGCTGCATCATCAGCGCTGCGTCAGCGGGCGTCGCGATGCCGCCCGCCGCGAAGTTGACGACCGGCAGCCTACCGAGCTGCTGGCAGTCGACGAGCACCTCGACCGGTGCGCCGATCTGCTTGGCCTCGTGCACCAGCTCGGCGTGATTCATGCCCTGCAGCTTGCGAATGCCGGCGTTGACGGCGCGCGCGTGTCGTACCGCTTCCACCACGTTGCCTGTGCCAGCCTCGCCCTTGGTCCTGATCATCGCGGCGCCTTCGGCGATGCGGCGGGTCGCCTCGCCCAGGTCGCGGCAGCCGCACACGAAAGGCACCTTGAACGGGTGCTTGTCGATGTGGTTTTCCTCGTCAGCCGGTGTAAGGACTTCGGACTCGTCGATGTAATCGACGCCGAGCGCTTCCAGGATCTGTGCCTCGACGAAATGCCCGATCCGGCATTTCGCCATCACCGGAATGGTGACCGCCGCCATGATCGATTTGATCAGCTCCGGGTCAGACATGCGAGCGACGCCGCCTTCCTTGCGGATGTCGGCGGGCACTCGCTCCAGGGCCATCACCGCCACGGCGCCCGCCTCCTGGGCGATGCGTGCGTGTTCGGGGGTGACGACGTCCATGATCACGCCGCCTTTCAGCATCTGGGCGAGCCCGGCCTTGAGCTTGAAGCTGCCCTTGACCTCGCCGTTGCCGTTGGCTGCACCGCTTCGTTCGGCCACGTTCGAAATTCTACGCGGGGCGGCTCCTCCGGCCCTTCGGTTCACCCGCTCGCGCGCCGCATTGGGAGGAGGCGAGCCGGGCTAGAGCCTTTCCAGGACCAGGGTTCGCTTGGTCGCGTATTCGTGGTCGGACAAGAGACCGTCTCGGTGCAGGCGGGTCAGCATGTCCATCTCCTCGAGCACGTCGAGCAGCGGGGCCATCGTCCTTCGCGC
>DATEGL010000018.1:0-4997 GCA_035280145.1 Candidatus Dormiibacterota bacterium
CGCCTTCTTCTGTTGGGCCATCCAGGCATCGAAATCGGCCTGGTCCATGGCCTGCACGATGATCTGCATCGAGTAGTGGCCGCTGCCGCACAGCTCGGCGCACTCGCCGTGCCACTTGCCGACCTGGTCGATCTTCAGCCACGAGAAGTTGTCGTATCCGGGCACCGCGTCGGTCTTGCCCGAGATCGCCGGCACCCACCACGAATGGATGACGTCGGTGCCGCGGAACTGGAGCTTCACAAGAGTGTGCGTCGGCACTACAAACGGTGTGACGTCGCCGTTCAGGGTGCCTTCCTGGTGAACCACGACGCCGTTGCCGTAATCGTAGTTCCACCCAAACTGGTGGCCGGAGACGATCACGGTCATCTGCTGGTTGGTGATCGGCTGAAAGTCCTTCTGCAGCTCGAGAAAGCTGTACAGGGCGATGGCCAGAACGATGATGAGCGGGATGACGGTCCACACCACTTCGAGCCCGGTGTGCCCGTGGATCTGGGGAGGCGTGTAGCCGGCGGGCTGGCGCTTTCGCCGATAGCGGATCACCACCCACAGCAGCGCTGCCTCGTAGCCGAGAAAAACGATGATCGCCGCCACGGAGATGCCGATGTAGGTGTTGTAGATGTCCTGGCCGTTCGGCGAAACCGGGTTCGGAAAAATGGGGGAGATGCCGCCGATGTCGCAAGAGCTGAGAACGGGAACGAGGGCGGCCAGTCCCAGCAGTGCAGCCATCTGGGCTGCTCTACGTGCCACGAAGAGGAAGTATATCGGCGGTCGGTTTGGCGGCCGGGCGTGCCGGCAGTCGTGACCGGATAAAATCCAGAAGCGATTGTGGCCGGAGCCAATAAGCCTCGCTACGTCGACGTATCCAACCCAAGCCTGTCGGTCCAGTGCCCCGGCTGCGGCCTGCTGACCCAGCGGTTTCTCCAGTACTGCCGAAATGACGGCTATGAGCTATGGCCGTCCAGCGAGATGGCGTCTGAAGCGTTCAAGGTCTGGCGCGACGCGGACCCTGCGCGAGCGGACGCTTCACGCTTCGACCTCGAGCTGCCGGCTGCGTCGGTCGATGACACCGTCGACTACGCGGCGCGGGCGCACGAGCTCGGCATCCACATCTTTCCGAACAGCAACTACCCGTTCGTGATCTGCCTTGGTTCGCTTTTCCTGGCCATCGCCGCCGTTCCTCTCGGGTCTGCCACGCGGCTCGTGATCGCCGTGATCGGTGGCCTGATCTTTCTGTACGGAGTCGTCGGCTGGGTACTCGTCGAGGACGTCCGCCTCTATCCGGGCGACAGCCCGCCCAGCCCGCAGACATCCGGTGAGGCGCACCACTGATGGCCGTAGCCACCCTGCCACGCGAGCCCACGCCCGAGTACCCGGCGATCAAGCCCGGGATGATGGGCATGTACATCTTCCTGGCGTCCGAAGTGATGTTCTTCGGCAGCCTTTTTGCGATGTACTTCTACCTCTACGGGTCGCATCCGACGTGGCCGCCTATTCCGCCCTCGAGCACGCCGGAGTACTACGTCAACTGGTGGCCGATCCCGTTCATCAACACGATCGTGCTGCTGTCCAGCGGCGTGACCTGCCACTTCGCCCTGGACGGTCTCGCGCACAACAACCGGCGCCGTTTCTTCACCCTGCAGATAGCCACCATCATCCTCGGCCTCGGATTCGAGTTCGGCCAGCTGTACGAGTTCATCAACGCATTCGGTCGGGGCCTGAACCTCACCGCCAACACCTTCGCCAGCGCCTTCTTCACGATGACCGGCTTCCACGGCGCGCATGTGCTCGGCGGACTGATCCTGCTCACGCTGATCCTGTACCGGGCGGCTCGCGGACAGTTCTCCTCCCGCAATCACGTCGGGCCGGCCGCCGTAACGTTGTACTGGCACTTCGTCGACGTGGTCTGGATCTTCCTGTTCGGAATCCTGTACCTGGGGGTGACGGCGTTCAAATGAAAGCGGTTGGTGTCGCGCTTGCCACAGTGGCGTTGCTGGCGGCGTGCGGCGGTAGCGGGTCGTCGCAGCCCGCGGGCTCGACCAAGGTGACGCTCAGCGAGTTCAAGTTCGACCCATCATCGATCTCGGTTCCGCATGGGAAAGTCGTCTTCTGGCTCGTGAACTCGGGCAACGTCGCGCACGACATGGCGATCCGCGACAGCTCTGGCAACCGGCTTGCGTTCAGTGAGCTCCTGTCGGCCGGCGACTCCAAAGAGTTCGACGTCAGCAACATCGCTGCCGGCACCTACACGATCTACTGCACGCAGCCGGGCCATGAAGGCTCCGGCATGAAGGGGACGCTGACCGTCACCTGAGGCCAGGCCCCTCCTTCCTGGGGTGTCTGCTCGCTGTCCTGTTAGTGGCGAGCTGCAGTTCCGGCGGTCCTGGGCCCGCGCCCCAGGCATCGCCCAGGACGCTGACGGGATCTCTCAACGGCGCGCCTTACCTGATCGAAGTCCCCGGATCATGGAATGGCGTGCTGCTGCTCTACAGCCACGGCGGGGGTGCTCTGGTGCAGAATCCGCCGGCCGAGGACGCGTTTGATCCGGACACAGCCGGCTACCTGATGGCGCAGGGCTACGCCCTCGCCGGCTCTGGGTTTCGTTCCAGTGGCTGGTTCGTCGAGGATGCGCTGAAGGATGACCTCGCTCTCCTCAGTGAGTTCCGCCGCGTGGTCGGTAAACCCAGGAGGACAGCGGCGTGGGGTCCGTCGCTGGGCGCGATGGTCACGATCGGCCTGGCGGAGCGCGGTTCCGATGCGATCGATGGCGCGCTCCCGTTGTGCGGCGTGGTCGCCGACTCAGTTCCGTTCTGGAATCAGAACCTCGACGCGGCATTCGCTTTCAAAATTCTGTTTGCGGGCGGCGATCCAACCATTGCAGTGACTGGCTCCGTCCCTTCTGAGTCGGCCGGCGAACACGCACGGACTTTGCTTCAAGCCGCGTCGGCCGATCCTCTCGGCCGAGCGAGGACGGCGCTGGTGGCGGCCCTCCGCGAGATAACTGTGGATGCCTTCTTCGATGTCGCCGGTCCAGGCGGAACTCCACTGGCGCCGCGGCCGGGGGTGAACCCCGAAGATCTGCGCGCGACAGGCCTGGCGAACCTCGTCGCCAGCGCGCTCGGCGACTACTTCGTCAATCACCCGGCGCTCGAGATCCGCGCCGGCGGCAATCCGTCGTCGAACATCGGGGTGGACTACGCCCGGGTGCTTAGAGCCTCACCGGACTACGCAAAGATCCAGAGCCTGTATGCGAAAGCAGGCGCCGGCATCGACGTCGACCTGGCGCGCCTGAACCAGGCTGCACGAATCAGCTCCGACCCTGCGGCCATGGACTACGTCGACCGCTTCGTTACGTTCACTGGCACTCCCCACGTCCCCGTGCTGACGCTGCACACGGTTGCCGATGAATCGACGCCGGCGCAGCTCGAGGTCGAATACGGTCGCAAGGTTCGAGCCGCGGGTCTCCCCGAGATGCTTCGGCAGCTGTTCGTGAATCGGGGCGCACACTGCAACTTCACGACTGCGGAGATCGGCGTTGCGGTCAGGGTTCTGCTCGACCGAATCGCGACGGGTAAGTGGGGCGCCGCTGACGACCTTTCCGCCCTGAACGCTCTGTCGGCGAAATACGACCCGCGATACTGGGAACCGATCCGAGTGCACGTCGTGGGCGGTCCGGCCAGTCGCAGCTATCCAAGCTTTGTGACGTATTCCTCGATCGGATTGCTCAGGACAGCCGCCGCCTAGCGACTACTTCGTGGGGGACGGGCTCGGCGGCGGCGAGGGAGATGGCGATGGGCTGGGTCCGGGCGCCAGCGTCTGCAGCTCGATGGCGAATACCAACGTGGCGTTGGGCGGGATGATGGTGGCGCCGGTCGTCTGGTCCGTCTGACCCCGCGCGCCATAGGCGAGCGCCGAGGGAATCGTCAGGCACCGCTTGCCGCCGATCTTCATCCCCGGCATGCCTTCGTCCCATCCGGCGATAACCTGCGACATGCCGAGCTGGAACGTGAACGGAGTACGACCCTCCTTGCGGCTCGAGTCGAACGAGGTCCCGTTGGTCAGCCAGCCGGTGTACTGGACTGTTGCGTTCTCACCCTTCGTCGCGGTACCGCCCGTGCCGACTTTGAGGTCGGCCACTTTCAGGCCGTCGGGATACGTCACGCCGGTCGCGGAACTGCAGACGTTGAAGTCGTCAACGCCCGGAGATGCGCTCGGCGAGGTGGTCGGTCCGGGGCTCTCGTCGGCGATTGGCGGCGAGCCCGCGTACGGGTCGGCGTATCCGCAAGCCGCCAACCCGACGACGGACAGCGCAAGCAGTGCGAGAAGCGATCTCCTCACGAGGTGCTGACGTCGAGCGAGGTCATCGAGTCGCCGATCTGGATCCTGTCCACGACGTCCATGCCTGACGCGACCTGGCCGAAGTGGTTGTACACGCCGTTGGTGGCGAGGAACGGCGCGTCACCGAGGGTGATGAAGAATTGCGAGCCGCTGACGCCGGCCGCGCTCGACGCCATGCCTACCGTCCCGCGTTGCCACTGCGAGGGATTGGATTCATCGGGCAGCTTGTAGTCCGGTCCGCCGGTGCCGTTGCCCAGCGGGTCCCCTCCCTGGACCACAAACCCAGGCACGACGCGGTGAAAGGTGAGGCGGTCGTAGAAGTGGTTCTGCGCCAGGTAGACGAAGTTGTTCACCGTCTGGGGCGCTACCTTTGGATCGACCAGCGCGATCACGAAGTCGCCGCGCGAGGTGTGCACGGTGACGGAGTACTTCTTCCGCGTGTCGATCACGTTGGGCGGAGGGGTGGTGCGCTTCTCCATGGCGGACGATCCACATTAAAGGATCGCGTAGGCTTGGAGTCCGGCTGTGAAGGCAGAGGACTTTCATCTCGGCGCGGACGTCTATTCGAGCGACGGCAAGCACGTTGGCAAGCTGGTCCACGTGCTGGTCGATGCCGGCTACGAGCTCAAGGCGCTCGTGATCAAGGAGAGTGGGCCGTTTTC